>JAUHVN010000179.1 GCA_030425055.1 Actinomycetes bacterium
GACCCGACCGTCTTCGACGGTCACCGCGAGGTCGCGGTACGCGAAGCTCGTGTACGAGAGTCCGTGCCCGAACGGGTAGCGCAGGTCGGTGCCGGCCTTGTCGTGGAACCGGTAGCCGACGTAGATCGACTCGTAGTACTGCGCGACGGCGGACCGGTTGTAGTCGGCGGCGCAGCTGGCGTCGGCGACGGTGCGCGGCCAACTCTCGGTGAGCTTCCCGGATGGGATTGCCTCGCCGAACAGCAGCCGGGTTGCGGCTTCGCCGCCGTTCATGCCGGGGAGCGAGAGCAGCAGCACCGCGGCGAGTTCGTCGTGGCGGGGGATCTCGACGGGGGAGCCGGTCGAGAGCACCAGCACGACGCGGGCGCCGGCATCCATGAGCTCGTTCAGCACTCGTACCTGTGCGTCGGGCAGCGCCATCGTGGTGCGATCGAACCCTTCGCTCTCCTCGAGGTCGCCAAGTCCGCCGAAGAACAGGACGGTGTCGGCATCCCGAGCCATGTCGAGTGCCTCGCGCTCGAGAGCCGCGTCGACCTTCGGGTCGAGGGCGCGGTAGCCGCGGGCGTAGCGGTAGTCGAGGCCGCGTGCGTCGAACGCGTCGCGAGGCGACACCGTCTCAGGGGGTGAGATGAGTGAGGAACCCCCACCCTGGTAGCGCATGCGTTCGAACTGCTCGCCGATGACGACGAGTCCGCCGCGGGTGCGGTCGAGGGGGAGTGTGCCATCGTTGGCGAG
The DNA here is from genome assembly GCA_030425055.1 of Actinomycetes bacterium. Classification (GTDB taxonomy): domain Bacteria; phylum Actinomycetota; class Actinomycetes; order Actinomycetales; family Microbacteriaceae; genus Microbacterium. Next base: position 736 of record JAUHVN010000179.1, read on the forward strand.
CAGCACCGCCCCCTCGGTCGCCACGCGTTGGGCGAGGGCGGCGTTGGCGGCGGCATCCACCGGCTCTGCGTCGTGGTCGTGGGTGCAGCGATCGACCAGGGTCAGTACCCGCGCGACGGCCTGGTCGAGCAGCCCATCCGGCAGGCGCCCGTCGCGGACAGCGCCGATGATCTCGGCCCGGTTGTGCTCGACCTGGCCGGGCATGTCGAGGTCGCAGCCGGCGGTGATGCCGGCGACGCGGTCGTGGGTGGCCCCCAATCCGTCATCACGAGCCCGTCGAAACCCCACTCATCGCGCAGGATGCCGGTGAGCAGCTCCTGGTTGTCGGAGCAGAACGTGCCGTTCACCTGGTTGTACGCGCACATCACCGTTGCGGGCGCGGCATCCTTCACGATGCGTTCGAAAGCGCGTAGGTAGATCTCACGCAGCGCCCGCTCGTCCACGACGCTGTCGCCGACGAACCGGTAGTCCTCGTTCGAGTTCGCGGCGAAGTGCTTCACGCTCGTCGCGACACCCGTGCTCTGCACGCCGTTCACGAACGCGGCACCGAAGACGCCGGAGACGAGCGGGTCCTCCGAGAAGTACTCGAAGTTGCGCCCACACAGGGGGCTGCGCATGATGTTCACCCCGGGAGCCAGCAGCACGTCGACATCGAGCGCGACGCTCTCGCGGCCGATCGCCGCACCCACCTCGAACGCGAGGGCCGGATCCCACGTCTTGGCGAGCGTGGTCGACGTGGGGAACGAGGTCGAGGGCTCGGCTTCCGCCAAACCGAACGCCCCGACGTTCGCGCGCACCTTGCGCACGCCGTGGGGGCCGTCGGTGAGGAACAGCTTCGGGATGCTGAGGCGCTCGACGCCGTTCGTGTTCCAGGCGTCGACGCCCTCTAGCAGCAGCGCCTTCTCGTCGAGCGTCAGCTGTGCGACGAGGTCTTCCACCGTGCGGGTGGGCGTCGACGCCGGCATCAGCGAACTCCTCGTACGAAGAGCGTGACCACGCCGGTGCCGACCGCGACGACCGCGCCGGTGAGGAACAGTGCCGCGTAGTTGCCGCCGGTCGGATCGCCCAACAGGAGCAGGCTCGATCCGATGAGGGGCGCGATCGCGCTCGGCAGGGTGGCGGCGAGGTTGTAGATCGCCATCCAGCGGCCCGCCTGGTCGCGTTCAGGGACGAGGTCCGAGGCCATCGCGACATCGGTCGCGCCGAACATACCCGCAGCGCCCAGCACGAACATGACCGCAGCGAAGAACAGCCCGAACCCGTCGGTGAACGCCATCAGCGTGAGTCCGGTCGCGGTGAGGATCGACGCGGTGATGACGAAGACCTTGCGACGGCGGATTCGGTCGGAGACCATTCCGGATCCGACGGCGAAGCTCATCGTGACGAGGATGCCGATGCCGCCGACGAGCGCGAGCTTCTGGCCCGCCTCCTCTGCCGTGAAGCCGAGACGGTCGGCGAGGAAGTACAACTGGTAGGTGGTGAGGAAGGCGAGGGTCGTCTGCATCAGGAACTTGCCCAGCCACACCAGCGAGAAGTCGGGGTGCTTACGCGGGTTGAACACCATCAGACGGAACGTCTGTCCAACAGTGGTCCGCTCGACCGGTGCGGTCGAGTCGGGATAGACGAGCGTGTAGATGAGCGCGAACACAGCGAGCACCAGCACGGGCACCGTGAACAGAAGCACCAGGCTTCCGGTGAGCATGCCACCGATCGTGTAGCCGAACACACCCGCGAGCTGGGTCGCGACGCCGACGATCGCGCCGACCGTGCCGCGCTGCGGCTCGGGCACCCGCTCGGCGACCACGGGGGTGATGGCGGCGCCGGTTCCTGCGCCGGCGACGCACACCAGCATCCACGAGAGGATGAGCAGCGGCACGCTCGGAGCGAGCGCGACGAAGACGGTGGCTACGAGGGTTCCGGTGATACCACCGATCAGCCACGGACGACGGCGTCCCCACCGCGAACGCGTGTGGTCGCTCAGCACGCCCGCCAGCGGACCTGCGATGAGCGAGACGACCGCGCCGATCGCGGTCACCAGTCCGAGTGTCACGGCCTTGTCGTCGGGGGCGAGCAGCTGCACCTTGTAGGGGAGGCTGAACAGCGCTGGCATCATGATCGTGAAGTAGAGCCCGAAGTTCATCAGGCCGAACAGGGTCAGGAACAGTCCGCTGACCCTCGTAGGCGCTTCGACAGAGGGTGCGGCGTGGTCGACGGCGATGTTCGACTCATCGGTGGATGACATGAGGACTCCGGTGTCTCGGGTGCGACGGCGCGCTAGCGCGCGCTAATGCCGACCGTACGCCACTTCACTAGCGCGTGCAAGCGACAGCGCGCCGAGCCTCATCTCTTTGGGGATGACCGTGCAGCGCGGTTGAGGACGACGAGGTGGTGGCGCCCTGTCACGACGTCTCGCGGGCGATCAGCTCGGTTCGGGCCTTGGGGCTGGAGGTCGGGATCGGGGCGCCGTCGGCCGCGGTCAGGGCCATCTGGGCGAAGTAGCGGCCGAGGCCGGCGATGTCGACGCGGACGGAGCTCAGGGACGGTACGAGGAGCGCCGCGATCGGAGTGTCGTCGTGGCCGACGATCGCTACGCGCCCAGGCACCGGGATGCCGCCGCGGAGGGCGGCGGCCAGCATCCACGCCGCCACGTCGTCGTTGTAGGCGACGATGCCGTCCGCGCCCGCGTCGAGAACCGTGGCCAGTGGCGTGGCGGCTGAGTCCTGATCGACGATGACGGTCGCGACGAGTTCGACGCCGGGGGACTGCTCGATTGCGGCGAGTGCGACGCGTCGGCGCAGTTCGCCCAGTTCCGCTAGGCGGGGGTCTGCAGGCGCGGCGAAAGCGAGCCGGGTGCGCCCGCGACCTACGAGGTGCTGTACCTGCAGGGCGGGGCCGTCGCTGAGCTCGTCGAAGGCGAAACCGTCCTCACGCGAGGTGTCGGGCACGATGTGCTCGACCCCGGCTGCGCGGAATCGTTCGATCTGCTCGCGCGAGAACGGGGTGAGACCCATGACGACATCCGGGCTCAGGGTCTCCCACAGCGGCTGTGCCTTGCCGCCGGCGTGCGGGGTGACGGTCACTAGCGAGTATCCGGCCTCGTCGAGGGCGAGGGATGCCTCGTCGAGGTTGGTGCGCAGGTTGTGGTCGAGCGGCCAGTCGGGCATCACCAGCAGTACGATCCGGCTGCGGCCGCTGGCGAGGGCGCGCGCTGCGGTATTGGCCCGGTAACCCAGGCGCTTCGCCTCGGCGAGCACGCGCTTACGGGTCGCATCCGAGATCTTCTGCCCCGGGGTGTCGTTGAGCACGAACCCGACGGTGGCCCGCGAGACGCCCAGCGAGCGCGCGACATCTGCAGCAGTGACACGCTTCGTCGCCGTAGTGCTCATGTTTCTCCCCGCCCGACTTGCACGCGCTAGCGAAATCACCGTACCATCGACGCACGCACTAGCGCGGGCTAGTTGACGGCTTACGCGGCCACTCTCTCCTGCGAGTCGCACGGAGCGATGCTGGGCCCCGGTGGTCGTCCCTTTCGCGCTGTCCGACAGAGAGGCGTCCTCAATTGGCTATCGAACGCACTGCCCTCCTCACCGGCGCCACCGGCAACTGGGGGCGCGCCACCCTTCACGAGTTCAGGAGCCACCCCGAGATCCGGGTTCGTGCTTTCGCGCAGCCGACGGCCCGTGACCGTGCCGTGTTGGAGGGCTTTGCCGATATGCCGAATCTCGAAGTCGCGTGGGGCGACCTCACCCGATACGTCGACGTCGCCAAAGCGATCGACGGCGTCGACGTGATCCTGCACGTCGGCGCGGTCGTGTCGCCGATTGCGGATGAGAAGCCGAAGCTCGCGCACCGGGTCAACATCGGCTCGATGCAGAACATCATCCGCGCCGTCAAGGCACTACCCGACCCGGCTGCGGTCGGTGTCATCGGCATCGGCTCTGTCGCCGAGACCGGCGACCGGCAGGCGCCGGTGCACTGGGGGCGCGTCGGCGACCCGATCCGGGTGTCGCAATTCGACGAGTACGGGCAGACGAAGGTCGTCGCCGAGAAGCTTCTCCTCGAATCCGGGCTGCCCAAGTGGGCGTGGCTGCGACAGACCGGCATCTTCCACCCCGGGATGCTGGAGATCCGCGACCCGATCATGACCCACTCGCCCTTCGCCGGCGTCATGGAATGGGTGTCCGCGGAGGACTCCGCCCGCCTCCTCGCCCGTGCGTCGAGCAGCACCGTTCCCGACGAGTTCTGGCGCGGCGTCTACAACATCGGTGGCGGCGACGGCTGGCGGCTCACGAACTGGGAACTGCAGCTCGCCATCGGCGGCGCAATGGGCGTCCGCGACGTGCGCACCTGGTACGACCGCAACTGGTTCGCGACGAAGAACTTCCACGGCCAGTGGTACACCGACAGCGACCGTCTCCAAGAACTCATCCCGTTCCGGGAAGACACCTTCGACGCCGCCCTCGGTCGCGCGCTCGTCACGCTCCCGGAATCCGTCCGGTCCGCGGGCAAGGTGCCGTCGTGGATCGTGAAGCACCTCGTGATGAAGCCGCTCACGCGCAAGCCGCGCGGCACTATGCACGCGATCCGCGCCGCCGCGCACGATGAGATCCGCGCCCACTTCGGCTCGCTCGACGAGTGGAATTCGATCGGGGATTGGTCCACCTTCGAGGTGCCGCTGCCGTCCCGCGTGCCCACGCTACTTGACCACGGCTACGACGAAGACCTGCCCTCAACGGCATGGGATGTGGAGGTCTATCGCGGCGTGGCCGACTTCCGCGGTGGCTCACTCCTCACTGAAAGCGCCACGGTTGGGGACATTGCGACCCCGCTGGTCTGGCGCTGCGCCCTCGGCCATGTCTTCGCCGCCAGCCCACGTCTCGTCCTCAACGCCGGACACTGGTGCCCCGACTGCACGCGCGACAGCGCCACCTACGAACTCCAGGCCGAGCGCAACCCGTTCCTGGCGCAGCTGTATCAAGGAGAGGCCGCCGCACGGGTGTGAGCCGGGCATCCTGCGGCTGGTCGACATGGCCGGTTCGTCCAGCGCTCCGCGCCTGTGGACAGTCGGGTGTGGGCGGTCGGCTGACGGGACCAGATTGGGACCAAAAACCCCTCCCGAGTCCCAGATTGAGCCCGCGCACCCCCGTGCCCGCCGGTAGACTGAACCCATGAAAACCGCGAAATCACGCGGCTTCCTGCCCATGCAGGGTGGGGGACTCGGGGCCCAGACGACCTTCAGTTGTTCATGGTTCGAGTCCAGGTACCCCAGCTCTGAAAAACCCCCGCTCAGCGGGGGTTTTCGCTTTGCTGGCGGCCGTCCGCCTCGTCCGCGT
>JAUHVN010000180.1 GCA_030425055.1 Actinomycetes bacterium
CCGCTGGTCAGGATGCCGATCTTCATGTGCCGTCCTTGGGTCGGGTGTACGCGAAGCGGCTGCGCTGCCTCATCTGACCCTAGCGCCGGATGCCGCGGGCCTGCCACCTGACCGGCGCTCCCCCGTCCGCAGGACGCGGAAACACCGGAAGGCCGGCTCAGACCTCGCCGAGCGCCTGCCGGACCAGATGCATGAGCGCAGACAGCTGCACGGAGTCGCTCGACTGCGGATCGACGGCCTCGCCGTCGAGCGCACGCTGCGCGAGACCCTGCTTGGAGTCGATGAGCTCGGCGATCTTGGTGTCGATCGTGTGTGCGGCGATGATGCGCCATGCCGTGACCGGCTCGTCCTGCCCGATCCGGTGCACGCGGTCGATCGCCTGCGTCTGCTCGGCGGCCGTCCACGACAGTTCGGCGAGCACCACGTTCGAGGCCGCCTGCATGTTGAGGCCGACGCCGGCGGCGGTCAGCGAGCAGACCGCGATGCCCACGCCGGGGTCGTTGTTGAAGAGGTCGATCGCCTCCTGACGCGCCGGGGTGGTCTGATCGCCGCGGATCGACACGCTGCGCAGACCGGATGCCGCGAAGTGCGCCTCTGCGGCATCCATCACGTCGATGTGCTTGGCGAAGAACACGACCTTGCCGACCGAGCGCTGGAGCTGGGCCGCGTAGTCGGCAGCGAGGAGCGCCTTGGCCTGGCCGATGCGGCGCACCATGGTGAAGACGTTCTCGGAGCCGTTGCCCGCGGCCTTGGACTCGTCGAGCTCGTTCTGGGCGACCAGACGCACGATGTCACCGTCGATCTCGCCGGGCGCGAGACCGCGATCGCCGCGCGCTTCGATGATGCGACGGTAACGGGCGGCGAGGCGCTCGCCGAGCTCGCGCTCGGCCTGACGGATCGACCGGCCGAATTCGTCGTCGAGCTCGACGGGCAGGTCGGCGATCAGCTTGTCGGGCAGATCGGCGGCGACGTCCTTCTTCTTGCGGCGCACGATGCCGAGGTCGATGACGGCCTCGCGCGCCTCGGGGTAGAACGCCTTGTCGGCGGGCGTGAGGCCGGTGGCGTCGAGGCGGGCCATCAGCTCGGGACCGGGCTTCTCGCCGTTGGTCCACCCGAGGAACCGCCAGATCGCGTCGAAGTCCTCGACGTCGTTGATGAGCGGGGTTCCGGTGAGCGCGAGCAGAAGGGGGTTGCGCACCTGCTCGCGGATGCGGGACCCGAGGGCGAGCACGTTCTGCGACCGCTGCGAGCCGAGGTTCTTGATGAAGTGCGCCTCGTCGACGACCATGCCCTTCAGGCCGATCGAGCTGAGCCACGACAGGTGCCGGTCGAGGATCTCGTAGTTGACGATGAACACGTCCGCGAACGCGTCGACGTCCTCACCGTCGCCCGAGATGACGGTCGCGCGCCGCTGCGGCGTCCATCGGCTCACCTCGCGGGCCCAGTTCATCTTGACGACGTTGGGGACGACGGCCAGCAGCGGGTAGGCGTCGGCGACGGATGCCGCCAGCACCGACTCCGCGGTCTTGCCGAGGCCGGGCTCATCGGCGAGCAGGAAGGTGCGGTGCCCGGAGCGCACGGCCTCGAGGAAGCGCGACTGGTGGGGCATGACCTCGAGCCCCTTCGGCGAGAGCCGGTCGAACTCGGGGACGGGCGGCAGGTCCATCGTCGCCGAGCCGCCGCCGGCGCCGGTCTCGAAGGCCTTGTAGAGCGGACCCATGAGCTCCCAGCCGTCGAGACGCCGGCGCGGGGTGTCCTTCGGCGCTCGTAGCGCCAGATCGGGCGCCAGGAACGGATTGGACTCCCGGCGGGCGTCGACCTGCGGCGGCGTGACCTGACGCTCGGCGAGCGCAGCGGGCACGACGGGTGCGGCGACGGGCGCGTTGTCGGTGATGATGAGCTCGTCGGGCGCGAGTTCCGCCCCCGATTCGAGCAGCCAGTCGCGCCGCATCCGTCGCGCGACCGGCGACGTGGCCTGGTCGGCTTCGAGAAGCTGGATCAGTGACGTGTCGCGCGCGGCGGTCTTGGCCAGGATGGTGGCCACACCGTCGAGCCGCTTGAGCAGCTCGGCCCGCGCACCGTCGACGATCGCGGTGTCGGCCTTCACGCGTGCGCGCTCCTCGCGGACGAGGAAGGCGATCACCTGGAACTTGACGCGGTTGGTCGGGCCCAGCTTTCCGCGCTGGGCCTTGGCCTCGACCTCTCGCACCTTGCGGGCGAGGATCGGGATGATGGGGGCCTCGTCGTCACGACGTGCAGACGAGGTGTTCCTGCGCCGCGATGCGGCGGGTGCCGTGGTCGGCATGCTCCTCCTGAGCGTACGAGCCGATTCGTTCCGGAACGACCGGCGGGGTGCTGCTCCCGCGGGCGGCTGGGGTGCCGTCGCGAACGCGGGATGAGTGCGGTGCCGCTCCCCTGCCGCTGGCACTCGCTTCAGCGAGCCGCGACGTCGGGCGCGAACGTCCGCGACCTATTCTAGCGCTATCCGGCCGATCAGCCCCAAAGGGTCGACACGATGTCCTCCGTGTACCCCTCGACCTCGGCGTTGAGGTAGGTCGTCGCGACCCAGCCTCCACCGCCGACGTAGTGCGACTCGCCGCTGACGTACTCGGTGTCGTCCTGCGTGATGCCGCGCTGCTCGATGACGCACAGCACGCCGTCGCCGAGCGCGGCGCACCCGAAGCCGCTGTCGCGCAGGTCGGCCTCGATCGCCGCGGCCTGCGTACCGTCGACCACGGCGATCGTCGTGGCGATGCCGTACTCGCTGGGTGCGCCCCACGTGCAGCGCAGACTCGGGATTCCGCTGTCGAGAAGCTCGAGCAGCGCGGGCTGCTGGGTCGAGAGCATCGTGATGCCCGGGTCGTTCAGCGGCGCCACGTCGGTCTCGAGCGTGTTGAACATCTGCGCGGAGTAGACCTGGTCGCATCCCAGCGGCAGCGCGAAGGCGTCGGGCTTCATCGTCTCAACCGGCGACGGCGACACTGCGGTCGGCAACGGTGTCGCCGTCGAAGTGGCCGCGCCCGACGAAGACGGCGACGGCTCGGGTTGGCACGCGGATGCCGCGAGCGCGATGCCGCCCGCGAGCGCCAGGACGACGCCCGCGCGCAGCGCGGGACGGAGGTACGGCGATGCGGTCATGCGGAGCCCTTCGAGGTGTCTCCCGCGACCCTAACCCCCGTCGGCGACGGCACGCTGCCACTCCGACAGCGTGGCGGGTTCGTCGGTCACGATCCCGTCGACGCCGAGAGCGGTGACCTCGTCCCACTGCGCGTCGCGGTTGAGGGTGTACACGACGATGCGCAGGTCGGCGTCGTGCAGCTCGTCGACGATCTCGGGGCGGGCCAGCACGGCCTTGCGGGCGACGATGACGCCTCGCACATCGGCCTCGAAGGCGGCGCGCACGACGTCATGCGGGGGCGACTTCAGGATGAGCAGCCGCGACACCTCGTCCGATGCGGCACCGGCCAGCGCGAGCGTGCCGGCGTCGAAGCTGGCGACGACGACGCGGTGCTCGAGACCACGGGCGTGCACCGTGTCGAGCGCGGCGGCCGCGGTCGCGGCATCCCACTCCCCCTTCAGCTCGACGACCGCACGTCCCGTCGAGTGCGCGAGCACATCGAGGAACTCGGCGAAGGTCGGGACGGCGGTTCCCGCGAAGGCGGGATCGAACCACGACCCGGCGTCCAGCGCGCGCACCTGCGCGAGGGTCAGCGCGTCGAGCCGACCGCGGCCGTCTGTGGTGCGATCGACCGTGGCGTCGTGCATGAGCACGGCGTGACCGTCTGCGGTGAGGGCGACGTCGACCTCGACGTACTCGAACCCCGCCGCGAGCGCGGCTTCGACGGCCGGGAGCGTGTTCTCGGGAGCGGTCGCGGCACCACCGCGATGGCTGGCGATGAACGCCGCATCGCCGGGAGCACGGGCATCGCCCAGAAGCTCGGCCGTGCCCACGCGGGCGGGCGTGGCACCCAGGACCGCGATGACGATGCTGGCGACCGCGAGCACGCACACGATGAGCAGCGCGTGGATCCTCTCGCGCGAGCGATCGGATGCCGCGGAATCGGGCATCGGGCATGTCCTCCGGGTCCTGCGACCCCGTCACCGTCGACGGGGTGCGACCACTCTACATGCGCCGTTACCGTTTCGTTACTCTGCGGATCGGATCGCGAGCACCGCGTCCCACAGCGCGTCGGCGACGACGCGCTTGGAGCCCTGCGTCTCACCGACCACCGTGCCGGATCCGTCGAGCAGCACCACCGCGTTCTCGGTGGACTCGAAGCCCTTGGCCCACCCCACCTCGTTCACCGCGAGCAGGTCGGTTCCCTTGCGTGCGGCCTTGCGTCGGCCGCGCTCGAGCAGCGTCTCACCCTCCCCCGGTGTCTCGGCGGCGAATCCGACGATGGTCTGACCCGGCCGACGGGCGCTCACGAGGCCCGCGAGGATGTCGTCGTTCTCGATCAGTTCCAGCGTGATGCGGCCGCCGGTAGCCGTCTCCTTGGCGCGCTTGAGCGGCGAGACCTCGTCGACGCGATAGTCCGCGACCGCCGCGGCCATCACGACGACGTCGGCGGTCTCGGCCGCGGCGGACACGGCGGTGCCGAGCTCGGCCGCCGTTCCGGCCCGCACGACCCGCACGCTCGCGTGAGAGGATGCCTCGGCCAGCACTCCCTCTTCGACGTGGGCCGCGACGAGCACGACGTCAGCGCCCCGCTGCGCGGCCGCGAGCGCCACGGCGACGCCCTGTCTGCCGCTGGAGCGGTTGCCGATGAATCGCACGGGGTCGATCGGCTCGCGGGTGCCTCCCGCGCTGACCACGACCGTCAGTCCGTCGAGGTCGCGCCGGAGCTCCCCTCCGACCTCCGCGAGGGCGACGTCGAGGATCGCCTCGGGCTCCGACATCCGGCCCGGCCCGCTGTCGCCGCCGGTCAGTTCGCCGTCGTCCGGGCCGACGACGACCACTCCCCGCTCTTGCAGGGTGGCGATGTTGTGCTGAGTCGCGAGATGCCGCCACATCTCGGTGTGCATCGCCGGAGCGACGACGACCGGTGCTGTCGTGGCGAGTAGGGTCGTTCCCAGGAGGTCATCCGCGAGTCCCGCGGTCATCTTCGCCAGGGTGTTCGCCGTCGCGGGCGCCACGATCACGAGGTCGGCCGACTGGCCGAGCGAGACGTGGCGGACGCGGGCGACGTCGTCGTGGACGGAGGTCGTCACGGGGTGACGGCTGATCGCCTCCCAGGTCGGCAGGCCCACGAAGCGCAGGGCGTCCTCGGTGGGCACGACATGCACGTCGTGCCCGTCCTTGACGAGCAGGCGCACGAGGTGCACCACCTTGTACGCGGCGATGCCGCCGGTGACTCCGACCACGACGAACACCCTCCGATCTTGGCAGATCGCCCGACCCGAGCAGGAGACGCCGATGTGCACCGTGGTCATCCGGGTACCCGAGTCGCGCGCCGAGCCGACGCGTCTGCTGGCGATCCGCGACGAAGATCCAGCTCGGCCGTGGAATCCGCTCGGCCGCTGGTGGCCCGAGGCCCACGACGGCGTGGTCGGGGTGCGCGACGTGCGGGCGGGCGGTGCATGGCTCGCCGCCGATCCGGCGGCCGGACGACTGGCCGTGCTGCTCAACCGTTCGGATGTCTCGACACGCCCCGAATCGGAGCTGGTCTCACGCGGTGGACTGGTGCTCGCGTCCGTCGCGGGCGAGTCGCCCTCGGGCGACCCGGCGACACACGGCTTCAACCTGCTCGAGGTCGAGGGGTCGCGCGCACGCGTGCTGTCGTGGGACGGCGCGGAGCTGCGCTCGGTCGAACTGGCGCCCGGCACGCACATGATCGCCCACGACGAGGTCGACGACCTCTCGACTCCGCGCATCGAACGGTGGCTCGACGATTTCCGCGAGGCCGCACCGGGCGACGGGGAGCGCTGGTTCGATCCGTGGACGCGTGTGCTCGCGCGGTCTGCGCAGCTGCCGCCGACCGACGACCGCGCGATCGTGCGCGACAACCGGCCGTACGGCTACCCGACG
>JAUHVN010000181.1 GCA_030425055.1 Actinomycetes bacterium
GCCGCGCCCGGCGAGCGAGGCGAGCGTGGCCGCGAACAGGCCGACGCCGCCGTAGAGGTCGAGGTGGCGGGCATCCGGGTCGATGAAGGCGCCCCCGGTGTGCGGGAGCGGGCCGTCTTCGCGCAGATTCTGCAGCTGATCGCGGACGATCGAGGTCAGCGAGTGGGCGGCGAGGCGGTGCACCTGCCAGAAGCCGCCGGCGTCGACACGGAAGTCGCGGCCGTCCACGGTCTCGATCACCGTCTCGCGGGCGGGATCCGCGTGTGCGCGGGTCGACCCCCGTGCGGGGCCACGGCGTCCGCGACCGCGCTCGGGGCGCGGGATGACGCGCACGCGGCCGTCCGCCGGCTGCACGAGGTCGATGCGACCCGCAGCGCCGGTGGCGCGCAGCGCGGCCCGCTCGACGGCGGGGGTCGCGAGCGGCAGATCCGCGACGGGGATGACGCGGTGGCTGCGGGCGGCGTAGGGCCCGACGCGCCCCTCGTCATCGACGTGCAGGCTCACGCGCGTGCGCCATCCGGTGCCGTCGGCCGACTCGCCCGCGATCACGTCGCCCTCGGGAGAGGCGATCTCGCGCGCCCGCTCGAGGCCGACGGTCAGCTGCAGCCCTCCGATCCTCTGCAGTGCGTCGGAGATCACCTGCACCTTCAGCGCCCGCTGGTGCGCGAGGTCGATGTGCCCGAAGTCCGCACCCCCGGGGCGCTGGTCGGGCGGGACGTCCACATCGGCCTGCCGCCACACGTGCGGACGCCGGTGGGGCGAGGCGTCGAGGATCTCGAGCGTCTCGCCGCGCCAGAACGCCTTCTTCGACGTGTCGGTCAGGCGCACCCGCACCCGCTCCCCCGGAATGGCGTCGGGCACGAAGACCACACGGCCCTCGTGACGGCCGACGAAGACGCCGCCGTGGGCGACGCCCGTGATGTCGAGGTCGATGAGGTCGCCGGATTCCACTGGTCGAGCATACGGTGGGTGGCATGCGCGTGTGCCTGGCCTCGACCTCTCCCGCCCGGCTGATGCTGCTGCGGCAGTGCGGCATCCACCCCCTGACGATCGCGCCGGATGTCGACGAGGAGGCCGTGATCGCCGCAGTCGAGGCGGCCGAGGACCGCGTGCTCGCCCCCGACGAGCACGTCCTGCTGCTCGCCCGCCGCAAGGCCGCCGACGTCGCTGCGCGCCTGGCCGACGACGACCCCGGATTCGACGGGATCGTGATCGGCGGCGACTCGATGTTCGAACTCGACGGCGAAGTGCTCGGCAAGCCGCTGAAGCCCGAGATCGCCGTCCAGCGCTGGCAGGCGATGCGCGGACGCACCGGCGTGCTGCACTCCGGCCACGCCGTCGTGCGCGTCGCGCCCGGCACCTCGCCGGTCGAGGTGCACGCGGTGGCGCAGGCATCCGTCACCTTCGCCGCCGACGTGACCGACGCCGAGATCGACGCGTACGTCGCGACCGGCGAACCTCTGCAGGTCGCGGGGGCGTTCACGGTCGACAGCCTCGGCGCCGGCTTCATCGAGAGCGTCGAGGGCGACCCGTCCACGGTGGTCGGCATGTCGCTGTCGACGCTGCGTCGCCTCACGCGCGAGGTCGGCGCGGAGTGGACGGCGCTGTGGAACAGCGTCGACCCGTCGCTTCAGGGCTCTCACATCGCGCAGGACTGAGGCCGCGCGGCGGTTGTACTAGGACGACCACGTTTCTGGTCGGTTCTTGTATCAACCAGTCAAAAGGCCGGGTATCCGCGTGAGTAGGCTGGCCTTCATGCCTCCCATCGCCAAGGTTCTCGTCGCCAACCGCGGCGAGATCGCCGTCCGCGTCATCCGTGCCGCCCGCGACGCCGGGAAGGCGTCGGTCGCGGTCTACGCCGATCAGGACCGCGATGCGATGCACGCGCGTCTCGCCGACGAGGCCTACGCGCTCGACGGCGCCACCAGCGCCGAGACCTACCTGTCGATCGACAAGATCCTCTCGGTCGCGCGCCGCTCCGGTGCGGATGCCGTGCACCCGGGCTACGGCTTCCTCGCCGAGAACGCCGACTTCGCGCGCGCCGTCATCGACGCCGGGATGGTCTGGATCGGGCCGAGCCCCGAGGCCATCGAGGCCCTGGGCGACAAGGTCACCGCACGCCACGTGGCCGAGAAGGTCGGCGCTCCGCTCGCGCCCGGCACCCCCGGCCCCGTCGAGGGCGTCGACGAGGTCGTCGCCTTCGCGAAGGAGTACGGCCTGCCGATCGCGATCAAGGCCGCGTACGGCGGCGGCGGGCGCGGCCTCAAGGTCGCGCGCGAGTTCGACGAGGTCGCCGAGCTGTTCGAATCGGCGACGCGCGAGGCGATCACGGCGTTCGGTCGCGGCGAGTGCTTCGTCGAGAAGTACCTCGACAAGCCGCGCCACGTCGAGACCCAGTGCCTCGCGGACACCGCCGGCACCGTCATGGTCGTCTCCACGCGCGACTGCTCGCTGCAGCGCCGCCACCAGAAGCTCGTCGAAGAGGCACCGGCGCCGTTCCTGACCGATGAGCAGAACCGCATCCTCTACGAGTCGTCGAAGGCGATCCTGAAGGAGGTCGGCTACGTCGGCGCGGGCACGTGCGAGTTCCTCATCGGCGCTGACGGCACGATCTCGTTCCTCGAGGTCAACACCCGCCTGCAGGTCGAGCATCCGGTCTCGGAGGAGGTCACCGGCATCGACCTCGTGCGCGAGCAGTTCCGCCTCGCCGAAGGCGGCCTGCTGTCGGACGTCGACCCGAAGCCCGAGGGTCACTCGCTAGAGTTCCGCATCAACGGCGAGGATCCCGGTCGCAACTTCCTGCCGCAGCCCGGCCCGATCCACGTCTTCAAGACGTTCGGCGGCCCCGGCATCCGCCTCGATTCGGGTGTCACCGCGGGCGACAGCGTGAGCGGAGCGTTCGACTCGCTGCTCGCGAAGATCATCGTCACCGGTCGCGACCGCGACGAGGCGCTGCAGCGCGCTCGGCGCGCCCTCGACGAGTTCGAGGTCGCGGGCATGCCGACGGTGCTGCCCTTCCACCGCAAGGTCGTGCGCGATCCGGCCTTCACGGCCGAGGACGGCCGGTTCGGCGTCTACACGCGCTGGATCGAGACCGAGTTCGACAACGACATCCCGCCGTGGGACGGCGAGCTCGACGCGCCCAAGCCCGCCGACGCCCGCCACACCGTCGTCGTCGAGGTCGGCGGCAAGCGGCTCGAGGTCAGCCTGCCCGACCGGGTCGTGGCATCCCCCGGCTCGAACGGGCGTCCCGCCGCGGTTCCCCCGTCGCGCCGCTCGCACGCGCAGAGCGTGGTCGCCGGCGCCACCGGCGACGCGGTCAACTCGCCGATGCAGGCGACGATCGTCAAGGTCGCCGTCGAAGAGGGCCAGCAGGTCGTCAAGGGCGACCTCGTGGTGGTGCTCGAGGCGATGAAGATGGAGCAGCCCATCCAGGCCCACAAGGACGGCGTCATCGGCGCGATCAACGCGCAGCCGGGCACGACCGTGTCGGCGGGGCACCAGCTGTTGCTGATCGCGACCGTGTGAACGCGCTCCGGTCGGAGAATCGCGCTCCGGTCGGACGATTCCCGACGGATGCTCCGACCTGAGGCCGCTTCTCCGACCGGCAGAGACGGGTCAGGCGCCGTAGACCGTGTGGTCGACGACGTGCATCGCCCGTGCGGCATCCGTGATGCTGCCCGACAGCGACGGGTAGACGGCGAACACGCGTGAGACCTGGTCGACCGTCAGGCGCCGCTCGACGGCGATCGCGATCGGATAGATGAGCTCGGATGCGCGCGGCCCCACGATCACGCCGCCGATGACGCTGCCGCTGCCCTCGCGTGCGATGAGCTTCACGAAGCCGTCCTTGATGCCCATCATCTTCGCGCGGGCGTTGGCGGCGAGCGGCAGCTTGTGCACGACGCCGTCGACCTTGCCGTCGGCGATGTCCTTCTCCTGCCAGCCGACCGTGGCGATCTCGGGCGCGGTGAAGATGTTGGAGGTGATGCGACGGCGCTCGAGCGGGATCACGACGTCGCCGAACGCGTGGAAGACGGCCGTGCGTCCCTGCATCGCGGCGACGGATGCCAGCGGCACGAAGGTCGTGCAGTCGCCTGCGGCGTAGATGTTGGGCACCGACGTGCGCGCGACGCGGTTCACCTGGATGTGACCGGAATCGGTGGTCTGCACGCCGGCCTCTTCGAGCCCGATCCCCGCGGTGTTCGGAATCGAGCCGACCGCCATGAGGCAGTGGCTGCCCTCGAGGGTGCGGCCGTCGCCGAGCGTGACGATGACGCCGTCGCCCGTGCTCTCGACCTTCTCGGCGCGGCACTTCGAGAGCACCGTCATCCCACCGCGCTTGAACACGCGCTCGAGCACGGCTGCGGCATCCGCGTCCTCGCCGGGCAGCACCTGGTCGCGGCTCGAGACGAGCGTCACCTTCGAGCCGAGGTTCATGTAGGCACCGGCGAACTCGGCACCCGTCACGCCGGAGCCGACGACGATGAGGTGCTCGGGCAGCTGCCGCATGTCGTAGAGCTGGGTCCAGGTGAGGATGCGCCGGCCGTCGGGCTTGGCGGTCGGCAGCTCACGGGGCGAGGCGCCGACCGAGACGACGATCGTGTCGGCCTCGATGCGGTCGAAGTCGGTGCCGCCGTCGTCTGTCGACACGATGACCGCGCGCGAGCCCTCCAGCCGGCCGTGGCCCGACACGATGCGCACGCCGGCTTCGACGAGGGCCGCCCGCATGTCGTCGGACTGCTGGCGCGCGAGCGACAGCAGCCGCTTGTTGACGGCCGCGAGGTTGATGGCGACCTGGGGGGTGAGCGGACGACCTTCCTCGCCCCGGGCGAAGAGCTGAACCCCGAGGTCGCTCGCGCCCGCGATCGCCACGGCGGCGTCGGCGGTCGCGATGAGCGACTTCGACGGCACCACGTCGGTGATGACCGCCGAGCCGCCGACACCGGCGCGCTCGACGAGCGTCACCTGGGCGCCGAGCTGCGCGGCGGCGAGCGCCGCTTCGTATCCGCCGGGTCCGCCGCCGATGATCGCGACGGTCTGGGTGCGCTCGAAGCTCATCGACATGCCCTCCATTCTTCCCGCATCCGGCGCGGTTCCACGACCGGCGCCGTGGCGCATCTGGCTCGACGGGCTCCGCGTTCCTAGAGTGGGGTCATGTCAGACGCCATCGACAACCCGCTCGACGACCCCACCGCCGACCCGACGGAGGTCGCGCGAGCCGCCGCCGCAGACATCGCCCGCCTGACCGGAGTGGAGCGCCACGACATCGCGCTGACCCTCGGCAGCGGGTGGGGCCGCGCCGCCGAGCTCATCGGCGAGACGACCGCGACGCTGCCCGCCACCGATGTCACCGGGTTCGGCAAGCCCGCCCTCGCAGGCCACGTCGGCACGCTGCGCAGCATCCTCACCCCCAAGGGCAAGCGCGTGCTCGTCATCGGCGCGCGCACGCACTACTACGAGGGCCACGGACCGCGCCGCGTCGTCCACAGCGTGCGCACCGCCGCCGCGACCGGCGCCTCGACCATGGTGCTCACCAACGGCGCCGGCGGGATCAAGCACACGTGGCGGCCGGGCCAGCCCGTGCTCATCAGCGACCACATCAACCTCACCGGCGACAGCCCCCTCGAGGGGGCGACCTTCGTCGACCTCACCGACCTGTACTCGGTGCGGCTGCGCGATCTCGCGCGGCGGATCGACCCGAGCCTCGACGAGGGCGTCTACTGCCAGTTCCGCGGTCCGCAGTACGAGACGCCGGCCGAGGTGCGCATGGCGAAGACCATCGGCGGGCACATCGTCGGCATGTCGACCGCGCTCGAGGCGATAGCGGCACGCGAAGCCGGCATGGAGATCCTCGGGTTCTCGCTCATCACGAACATGGCCGCCGGCATCCAGACCACGCCGCTGAGCCACCAGGAGGTCATCGAGGCGGGCCGCGAGGCCGAGCCGGTGATCTCGGCGCTGCTGGCGCGCGTCATCGACCAAC
>JAUHVN010000182.1 GCA_030425055.1 Actinomycetes bacterium
CCGAGCAGCAGCTCGCCGCCGGATTCCGCATCACGTCGATCCCGACGCTCATGGCCTTCCGCGAGGGCGTGCTCGTCTTCGCGCAGCCCGGAGCCCTGGCCGGCCCGCAGCTCGAGCAGGTCATCACCGCCGTCGAGGGCCTCGACATGGAGGACGTGCGAGCCAAGCTCGCCGAGCGCGCCGCCGAGGCCGAGCAGGCCGCCCCCAACGCCTGAGCCCGGCTCAGTTCAAGGCGGTGCGGCTGGTCGCCGTCGCCTCCAGCGCGACGCCGTCGGGCACGAACGGCGAGAAGACGACCGGATGCCACTCGCCGGCCACCGTCACCCGCGCCGACCGCCCGTCGGGCGTGCCCGCCGACACCAGCGCGGCGCCCGGTATCACGGCGACGAGCGCCGCGGCCTGAGCCAGCACCTCGCCGTCGGTGAGAGTTGCGACCGGCTCACCTGCGACGACCTCGAGGATGAACCCGTCGGCACCCGCGAGCGCCGCGGCATCCGCGATGCCGTCGAGCCGCTTCTGGGCGAGGTACAGGCTCGTCGCGTCGACGCACACCAGCACGAGGGCCATGGCGAGCAGACCGTAGCCGAGCGTCAGCAGCAGCACGCTGCCCTCATCATCGGCCGACCCGCCACTCGCCCACCGCCGCGCACGCTCACGCAGCCGGCGGATCACGGCTCGCCCCAGAACCGCGAGACGCGCTGCACCGACGTCGCCTCGACCGGCACGCTCACGAGGCGGTCGAGGCCGAGCACCGGCGGCACGAGCGGCAGCGGCACCGCCGTGCGCAACGTCACCGTCAGCGTCGACCCCGCGCGGGGGCACTCCCCCGCCGGCGTGCACGCCAGCCCGACCTCGACGGCTGACGGGTCGATGCCGTACTCCTCGACGATCGACGCCACTACCCGGTCGACGCGGTCGCGCGCGGCTGCGGCATCCGGTGCCGTCGACACGGCCCGTGCGACGTGCCGGGCTCCCGTCTCGACGCCGAGCGCCTGCCCCTGGATCTGTCCGAGCGCGATCACGAGGTAGACGAGCGGCACGAGCAGCAGCAGGCCGACGAGGATGAACTCCAGCGCGGCGGCGCCGGTGTCGTCGGCGACGAGCGATCGCTCACCCCGCCGCAGCCAGCGACTCGAGCGGCGCATGGGCGGTCACCTCCAGCATCCCGGGCAGCCCCCACAGTCCCACGAGCGGAAGCGTCGCCCGCACGGTCACCTCGACGACCGGATGCCCCGCCTGCGTCGACTCGCGCGCGGTCGCCGACTCGACGAAGCCCTCGCCGACGGTACGCGCGACGACGGCTCGTGCCCGCTCCGCTCCCTCAGCCGCCGAGGTGTCAGCGAGCGCCGCGTGGAAGGCGCCGTCGACCGCGGCATCGTGCACGACGTTGCGCACGTACGCGGCGAGACCGAGCTGCATGACCGCGAGCGTCAGCACCGTCAGCAGCGCTCCGACCAGCACGAACTCCACCGGGCTCGACCCGGTGTCGTCGTCGAGGCGGAGCGCGCGCACGGCGTCAGAAGCCCGAGACCCGCGAGATGGCCTGCTCGAACAGGCTCGCCAGCGCCGGGCCGGCGAGCGCCCAGATCACAACGACCAATCCTGCGGTCATGAGCGTGATGAGCACCCAGCCGGGCACGTCACCCCGCTCGTCCTCGATGAGGTCGCCCCACGCGCCGCGCAGCTTGCGCGCGAGGCGCACGATCGATTCGCGATTCATTTCTCTCCTTCGTCAGCCGATTCCGAGTCGAAGCATGAAGATTCCCGGGAACACCGCGAACACGACGCTCAAGGGAAGGATGAGGAAGACCAGCGGCACGAGCATCGCGATCTCCTTGCGGCCGGCCGACTCGATGAGCCGGCGTTTGGCGTCCTCCCGGGCGTCGTTGGCCTGCGCCTGCAGCACCTGCGCGAGCGGAGCACCCCGGTCGATGGCGGCCGTCAGCTGGTCGACCGCGCGCGAGAGGGCGGGCACATCGAGGTCGCGACCGAGTCGGCCGAGCGCGTCGCTCAGGCTGGATCCGGTGCCGGCTGCCACGACGACCTCGCCGATCGCCGCGGTGAGCTCTCCCGCGCCGACGCTGCCGACCCGCCGCAGCGAGTCGAGCATGCCCTCCCCCGCCGACAGGCACAGCGCGAGGAACTCGAGCACCGTCGGCAGCTCCTCCTCGATGCGGGCGACGCGGGCCGCAGCGGCGTGCGACAGCCACAGGTCGCAGCCGACCGCACCGGCGGCGCCGAGCAGGATCGGCACGACGGCGAGCGCCGGTCCGCCGTGACCCGCGAGCACGACGGCGACCACGAGCATCCCTCCGATCGCCACCCCGGCGATCGCCCACGCGAGCTGGCGCCCGCGGAACGCGGCGGCGTCGATCGACCAGCCCGCCTGACGCAGCCGCCGCTGGACCGACGGCGAGACGCTGCGCACGCCGGCGGCGCGCACGGCGACGCGCCAGCGCGGGTCGATGCTCACCGGCACGATGCCAAGCGGATCGGTGACGTCGCGCAGGTACGGCGCGATGCGACGCGAGAGGCTGGGCGCACCCCAGCGCGGCGCGACGGATGCCACGAGGGCGATGCCGACACTCAGAGCCACGCCGAGCACGAGGGCGTAGGCCAGATCGGTCAGCAGCGGGGTCATCCGAACCACCGCCGCGGTTCGGGCAGCCGGCCGACGCGCAGCATGATGCGGAACGCGACGAACGAGATGAGCGCCCCGCCGACGATGAGGGCGAGCCCCGTCGGCGTCGAGTACGCGGCGGCGCCCTCGGGCCGCAGCGCGAGCAGCACGAGGATGATCCATGGCGCGGTGACGCTCAGCACCGCAGCGCCTCGGATCCATGACTGGCGGGCCTCGACCTCGGCGCGCACCGCCGTCTCGGCGCGCACGGACGCCGACAGCGAGCGCAGGATCGACGTCAGCTCGGTGCCGCCGACCTGCCGCGCCATGCGCAGGCTCTCGATGATGCGGTCGGCGATCGGGTCGGCGAGGGTGTCCTTCAGGCGCAGCGCGGCCGAGTCGAAGTGCCCGGATGCCGCGACATCGCGCGCGAACGTCGCGAAGGCGGGGCGCAGCTCGGCCGGCGCCGATTCGGCGAGGCTCGCGACCGAGTCGGGCAGCGACATGCCCGAGCGCACCGACGCGATAAGCAGGTCGCACACGTCGGGCCACATCGCTCGGCGGGCCCGCAGCGTCCTGGCGCGGCGCGCACGCACCCACAGCGTCGGTGCAGCACCGGCGACTCCCGCCGCGACCAGGACGAGGGCGAGATTCTGCGCAAGCAGCCACGCGATCGCGCCCGCGACGACCGCACCGACGCCCGAGACGACGATCCGGCGGATGGGAAGCGGAGCAGCGGCGGGCACCTCGGCGGCATCCGCGTCGGGGGTCTCGCGCTTCGGCCACAGCCACGGAGACAGCACGAGCAGGATGCCGGCGGCCAGCACGGCACCCCACACGAAGGTCATGCGCCGGCCCTCGCGTACACGGTGTCGGCCGTGACCGCGCCGCCGTCCACCCCGGTCGGCGCCACGATCTCGACGATTCGTCGCGCGCCGTCGGCGCCGCGCTCGCAATGCACGACGAGGTCGACGCACGACGCGACGGCGGGCAGCACGAAGCCGGTGTCGATGTTCCGCCCGGCCAGCAGTGGCAGCGCCGCGAGCTTTCCGAGCGCCTCGCGCGCCGAGTTCGCGTGTATGGTCGCCGCGCCCGGCACGCCGGTGTTCAGCGCGAGCAGCAGGTCGAGCGCCTCGGCGTCGCGCACCTCGCCGACCACCAGCCGGTCGGGTCGCATCCGCAGCGCCTCCTTGACGAGGCGGCGCAGGGTGACCTCTCCGGTGCCCTCGAGGCTCGGCTGGCGGCCCTGCAGCGCGACGAGGTCGGGCGCCGCGACGGCGAGCTCGAACGTCTCCTCGACGGTGACGATGCGATGCTCGGGCGGGCAGGCCGCGATCAACGCGCCGAGCAGGGTCGTCTTGCCGGCGTGCGTGGCTCCTGACACCAGGATGCTGCGGCCGCCGGCCATCGCGTTCCGCAGCAGCCGCGCGGCATCCGGTTCGACCGCGCCCGTACGCTCGAGTGCGTCGAGGTCGCGGTAGGCGGGCAGGAACTTGCGGATGTTGACCGCCCAGTGGCGCCGCGTGATGTCGGGGATCACGACGTGCAGGCGACTGCCGTCGGGCAGCGACGCGTCGACGAACGGCTGACTGAGATCGACCCGGCGGCCGGTGGCGTGCAGCATCCGCTCGACGAGGTCGCGCACCGCCGAGTCGGTCAAGGCGAGCGGGACCCGCTCGGCGACCCCGCCGCGGGCGACGAAGATGCGGTCGGGAGAATTCAGCCACACCTCTTCGACGCTCGGATCGTCGAGATAGCGCTGCAGCGGGCCGTAGCCGACGACGGCGGCCAGCACGTCGCGCACGCACGCCGACTCGTCGTCGATGGGTGCGAGCCCCCGCGCGAGGGCGAAATCGTTGTGCCGCCGTACCTCGGCGCGCGCCACACCGGCGGCGAACTCGGGGTCGCGCGCCGGATCGGTGCGCTCGGCCCGCAGCCGCTCGCGCACCCGCTCGGCGACGAGGGTCGCCGGGGCGGTCGCGGTGGGCGTGGACACCGAAGCATCCTCGCAAGCACGCGCTGCGGCGGCGGGAAGTTATCCACAGCGGACGGTGAGCACGCTCGGCGAAGACGCAGGTGCGCGCCGCGGCCTGCGGGGGCAGGATGGGGGCATGAGCCCTGAGAAGAAGCAGCTGAACCCCGCCGGGCAGGTCGCGATGGGCCTGGTCGGGCTCGTGCAGATCGTGTTCGCGTTCCTGGCGTTCTGGGACCTCGCACACCGCGATTCACGCGAGGTCGCGGGCCCCAAGCCGGTGTGGATCCCGGTGATCCTGGTGAACTGGATCGGCCCCGCCAGCTACTTCCTGTTCGGCATCAAGCGCTGACCTCGCGCTCCCCCGCGAAGAGGGGTGCTGGCCCCACAGCCGGCGCACAGGCCGCTCAGTAGACTGATCCCACTCGCGGGAGTGGTGAAACTGGCAGACACGCAGGATTTAGGTTCCTGTGCCTTCGGGCGTGTGGGTTCAAGTCCCACCTTCCGCACGCGCCAGCTGTGACGCTCCCTCCGCCGACCGACGGGACCTCCGTGCACCCCACCGCCCTCATCCCCTGGCTCGACCCGGCCGCCATCATCGACTGGGCCGGCCCCTGGGCGCTGGTCGTGGTGTGCTTCATCGTCTTCGCCGAGACGGGTCTGCTGGTCGGATTCCTCCTTCCCGGCGACACGCTGCTCATCATCTCCGGTCTGCTGTCGCACCCGCAGGACTACGCCCCGCACGGGGTGTTCGGCATCAGCGTGTGGTGGGTGGCGCTGCTCATCGGACTGTCGGCGTTCATCGGCGGCGAAGTCGGCTTCTACATCGGGCACAAGGGCGGCCCCGCCGTGTTCGAACGCAAGGAGTCCGGCCTGTTCAGCGTCAAGAACGTCGAGCGCACGAACGCGTTCTTCGAGCGCTTCGGCGGGCTGACGATCATCCTCGCCCGATTCGTGCCGATCGTGCGCACGTTCGCGCCGGTCGCCGCGGGCGTCGGCCACATGCACAAGGGCAAGTACACGCTCTACAACTTCATCGGCGCCGTCATCTGGGGCTTCGGGCTCACGATGTTCGGCTACGCCCTCGGCTTCATCCCGCCGGTCGCGTGGTTCGTCGAGCAGTACATCGACCTCATCCTGCTCGTCGCCGTCGGCGGCACGGCGGCCGTGACGCTGTGGCACTACCTGCGCGAGCGCCACAAGGCCCGCAAGGCCGAGGCCGCGGGCGAAGACGTCGTCACCGACGCCGACGAGGCCTCGCACCTCGTGCTCGACGAGGACGTCTTCGAGCGCGGCCCCGAGCACGGCCATCACGGCGACGGGTCGCACGACTCCCGCTGACGAACGGGCGGCGCCTCAGCGGTGCTGATCGATCAGGATGCTGTGGCCGTC
>JAUHVN010000183.1 GCA_030425055.1 Actinomycetes bacterium
GCTTGAACTCGAGAATGGTGATGAAGAGCTGGATGGCGAGAATGAAGAAAGCGAGCAGCACGATGATCCAGGCCACCATCAGCACCGCGATCTGGACGAAGTTCTCGAAGAAGGCGATTGGCCCGATTAGTTCTTTCACCTCCCTGAGAAGCGGATCGGCGGCGACCAGCGAGTCGTCGTCGGGCAGGTAGATGCGGGTGTGGAGCTTGTTCGGCAGACCGCGCGCGTACACGACGACCGCGAAGAAGGGCGCCTTCCCGTCGACCGGCCCGGGATTGCGCGTCCAGAACTCGTAGCGCCCCTCGTCCGTCGTGAAGCTGCGGCCGAATCCGGTGAAGGTGTGGTCGTCGCGGCGATGCGAGCCTCGCGCCCGCGAGATGGTTCCGTCGGTGTCGGCGCCCCAGATTTCGACGATCGAGTCGGGGATCGGGCTGCCGGCGCCGTCGTACACAGTGCCGCCGAGCACAATCGCGCCGGGACTGTGCGGGTGCGCGACCTCGTGCATCTTCGGGTATTCGGTGCCGAAGGCGAAGAACGGGCCGACCGTCTGCCCCGCAGTCGGGGAGTGCGTCTTCTCGCCCCACGAGGTGGGAGGTGTCGCGGCCATCAGTGGTCTCCGTCCTGCTCGAACCACGTGGCATCCGGTCCGTCGACGACGATGTCCCATCGGTAGCCCATCGAGAACTCCGGCACGGTGAGGTCGTGGTCGTACGTCGAGATGAGCGCGTCGCGGTCCTTCTGACGTCGGATCGTGTTGTAGATCGGGTCGAGCGCGAACAGCGGATCACCCGGGAAGTACATCTGCGTGACGATGCGCTGGGTGAACCCGGTGCCGAACACCGAGAAGTGGATGTGCGCGGGCCGCCACGCGTTGATGTGGTTCTTCCACGGGTAGGGGCCGGGCTTGATGGTCGTGAACTTGTAACGGCCTTCGTCGTCGGTCACCATTCGGCCGGCGCCGGTGAAGTTCGGGTCGAGCGGAGCCGGATGCTGGTCGCGCTGGTGGATGTAGCGCCCGGCGGCGTTGGCCTGCCAGACCTCGATGAGCTGGTTGCGCAGCGGCCTGCCCCATGAATCGAGCAACCGGCCCTCGACGGTGATGCGCTCGCCCTGGGGTTCGCCGGTGTGCTGCAGCGTGAGGTCGGCCTCGATCGCCGCGACGTCGCGCTGGCCGTACGCCGGCGAGAGCAGCTCGATGGTCTCGGGATCGACGAGCTTGGGGTTCTTGGTCGGGTGGCGCAGGATGCTCGAGCGGTACGGCGGGAAGTCGTAGAGGGTCGCCGGTACGACCTCGCCCGCGGCCTCGCGCGCGTTCGCCGCGGCGTGCAGGTCGATGATCTCCTGCGTGATCTGGGACTGCGGGGGCATGTCGGCCGAGGCCAGCAGGGTCTCGGGTGCCGCCGCCGTGGCGGACTGCTCGAGGATGACGTGGGAGCCGAACGACTCCTCGCCGGACGTGCTCTCGTCGGTCATGGGTCTCCTTCGACGCGGGTGGGCACAAGCGTGGCACCACTCGTCCGCGCCGACACGGTCGACTCCCACTCAGCGGGAATCGCGCAGTGCGGCATGCAGGTCGGCCGCGGTCTGCACCACCAGTGGCGCCAGACGCCGCTCGTCAGCGCGATCCAGGTGCACGACGAGCCCGATCGCGGTCGGCGGCAGGCCCTCGACCGCCGCCAGGGGAGCCGCTACCGATACGTTGCCGAGCGTCATCTCTTCGCGGGTGGTCGCGTACCCGCGCGTGCGGGCGCGCGCCAGCTCGTCGCGCAGCGCCGGCTCGGACGTGATCGAGCGCGTGGTCTCGCGCTCGAGGGTGCGCGTGAAGTAGCGGTCGAGCCACGACGCGTCCCGCGTGGACAGCAGCGCCTTGCCCACGCCGGTCGTGTGCAGCGGCTGACGGCCTCCCATGCGGCTGAGGGTCGGGATCGACGCCTGACCGGTGACCCGACCGACGAACAGGGCCGCCGCCTGCTCGGGCTCGCCGTCCAGCACCGCGAGGTGCACGTTCTCGGCGGTGGCCTCGTACAGGCGCAGCATGTGCGGCAGCGCGGTCTCGCGCAGGCGCAGCGACAGTGGCGACAGCTCGCCGCGCTCCCACAGGCGCGGGCCGATCGCGTAGCGGTGGCCGGGCTGGCGCACCAGCATCCGCTCCGCCACCAGGTTCGCCAGCAGCCGGTGCAGGCTCGACGACGCGAGCCCGGTACGCCGACCGAGCTCTGCCGCGGTGAGCGCGGGCTCGTCCTCGTCGAAGCAGTCCAGCACCCGCAGCATCCGCTCCAGCACGCCCTCGCCCGCTGCCTCTGCCATGGACTCACGTTAGCCGCCGCCCTGCCCCCTGCCGAGCGGACAAGATTGCCCGCGACACTCCGCGCTGAGCGGGCATGCATGTCCGCTCGAGGAGGTCATGGCGCGTGGGATGCTGTGGCATGGCCAACTCCCCGACGGGCGAGTCGATGACCGAGCGCATCGTGCGCGTGCTCGACACCTTCTCGTCGGACCGCACCGTTCAGACCGCGGCGCAGATCGGCCGTCGCGCCGGCCTGCCCTCGTCGACCGCGCACCGCATCGTCGACGACCTCGTCGAGGCCGGCCTGCTCGAGCGCGACGACGAGCACCGCGTGCGGCTCGGCCTGCGGCTGTGGGAGCTCGCCCTGCGCGGCTCGACCGCGCTGCGGCTGCGGCAGGCAGCGCTGCCGCACATGGAGCGGGTGCAGGCGCGCATCCGCGAGCACACCCAGCTCGCCGTGCTCGAGCAGGACGAGGCACTGTTCCTCGAGCGGCTGTCGCATCCCGACGCCGGCGCCAACATCACCCGGATCGCGGGTCGGCTGCCCCTGCACGCCTCGTCGTCGGGACTGGTGCTGCTCGCGCACGCGCCCGCCGATCTGCGGGAGCGGGTGCTGACGGCGCCGCTGCGTGCGGTCTCGCCCGAGACGATGACGGATGCCGCGGTGCTCCGCCGCGCGCTCGCCGAGATCCGGGCCCGGGGCTTCGTGGTCGCGGCAGGATCGATCGAGTCCGTGTCCACCGGCGTCGCGGTGCCCGTGCGCGACGGCGGCGAAGTGGTGGCCGCGCTGTCGGTCGTGCTGCCGCGCGAGACGCCGACGGGTCCGGCCGTCGAGGCGCTGCTCGACGCGGCGCGGCGGATCGAGGCATCCCTCCGCTCCTCGCGACCCTGAGTCACTCGAGCCGCTTCCCATTCAATGGGATCTTCGATCCGTCGTCGGTGTCGCGATCGCACACTGGTGTCGGCACCGTTCCCGTCGAAGGAGACGCCATGACCACCGAACGCACCCGTGTCGCCATCGTCGGCGCCGGGCCCGCCGGCCTGCTGCTGTCGCACCTGCTCGCCCAGGCGGGGATCGACTCCATCGTGCTCGATTCGCGCAGCCGCGAAGAGATCGAGCACACCATCCGCGCCGGCATCCTCGAGCAGGGAACGGTCGAGATCCTGTCGTCGACGGGAGCGTCCGACCGCGTGCTCACCGAGGGCAACCGGCACGACGGCATCGAGCTGCGGTTCGCGGGCGCCGGGCACCGCATCGACTTCGCGGAGCTCGTCGGCCGCGGCGTGTGGCTGTATCCCCAGCACGAGGTGCTGCGCGACCTCATCGCCGTGCGCCTCGCCGCAGGGGCCGACATCCGATTCGGCGTGACCGCCGACCGGGTCGAGGATGCCGCGGGTGACCGCCCTCGCGTCGTCGCGACCGATGCAGCCGGCGAGCCGCTCGAGATCGAGGCCGAGATCGTCGTCGGCGCGGACGGCTCGCGCAGCGTCGTCCGCGCGGCGGTCACCGGCTCGCAGACCGGCGGGTACTTCCGCGAGTACCCCTTCGCCTGGTTCGGCATCCTCTGCGAAGCGCCGCCGAGCGCCGACGAGCTCATCTACAGCAACTCCCCCGACGGCTTCGCGCTCATCAGCCAGCGCAGCGCGACGGTGCAGCGCATGTACTTCCAGTGCGACCCCGAAGTCGACCCCGAGTCCTACAGCGAGGAGCAGCTGTGGGAGGAACTGCAGAAGCGGGTTCCCGGCACGACGCTCAACGAGGGGCCGATCTTCCAGCGCGATGTGCTGCGATTCCGCAGCTTCGTCGCCCACGAGCTGCGCCGCGGCCGCGTAGCGCTCGTCGGGGATGCCGCTCACACCGTGCCGCCCACCGGCGCGAAGGGGATGAACCTCGCCGTCGCCGACGTCGTCGTGCTCGAGCGCGCGCTGCGCGCCCTGCTGCTTGAGGGCGACGAGCGCCTCCTCGACGACTACGCCGAGACCGCACTGCACCGCATCTGGAAGGCGCAGCACTTCTCGTGGTGGATGACCAGCATGCTGCACGTCGCCCCGGATGCCTCCGACTTCGACCGCCTCCGTCAGCTCGGCGAGCTGCGCTCGGTCGTCGAGTCGGAGGCGGGTCGCCGGTACCTCGCCGAGGCGTACACCGGATGGCCGCTGGAGGGCCTGGCCTGAGCCACGCCGCCCTTTCGACCGGGGAGGGGCGGGAGGGTCTATAGTCCGAACCCTATGGACGTAGGCAATCCGGGCTCGACGCCGACCCGGGCGAGGACGGGCACCGCCGGCTCGACGGTCGCCCTCGTCGTCGCCGTCTGCCTGGTGGCGATGAACATGCGGCCGACCATCACCTCGGTCGGGCCCCTGCTCGACCAGATCGGCGCCGACACCGGCCTCGCCACGACCACGCTCGGCCTGCTGGCCGCCGTTCCACTCGCCGCGTGGGCGGTTGTCTCCCCACTCGCCCACCCGCTCACCGAGCGCTTCGGGCGCGCGCCCGTCATGCTGTGGTCTCTCGTTCTGCTCGGCCTGGGCACCCTCGTGCGCTCGCTGGTCGCACCCGAGATCGGTCTGTGGCTGGGCACGGCGCTCATCGGCTGCGCGCTGGCGGTCGTCAACGTGCTCATGCCCGCGGTCGTCAAGCGCGACTTCCCCGGCCGCGTCGCTCTGATGACCTCCGTCTACACGGCCCTGCTCGGCGGGTTCGGCGCACTGGCATCCGGCGTCGCGGTGCCGGTCTCGCTGCTCGCCCCGGCCGACGGCATCGCGGGCTGGCAGTTCTCGCTGCTGGTGATCGGGGGCGTCCTGCTGCCGTTCGCGATCGCCGCCTGGTGGTGGGCGACCCGCCGCGACGGCGCTCCGGCCGGCCGGCGCACGCCCGGGCGACCATCGCGCACGGGCATCTGGACCGACCCGGTCGCGTGGCTGGTCGCGCTCTACATGGGCCTGCAGTCGGCATCGTTCTACAT
Source organism: Actinomycetes bacterium (assembly GCA_030425055.1). Lineage (GTDB taxonomy): Bacteria > Actinomycetota > Actinomycetes > Actinomycetales > Microbacteriaceae > Microbacterium. The sequence goes on from JAUHVN010000183.1 coordinate 5,254, forward strand.
GCAGGTGACGTGGCTCGCGTCGATCTCGATGTCGACGGGCCGCAGCGAGGTCACCGCCGGCTTCGACGTCATGGTCTACCAGATCGCCGCCGTTGCCGGCGCCCTGCTGCTGCCGCTGCTGCTGCGCGGCCGCGTCGAGCGGATCGCGCCGGCGCTGCTCCCCGTCCTCGGCATCGCCGGCATCTTCGGCCTGCTCGCCGCGCCGTCGCCGATCGAGCTGTGGGTCGTGCTGACGGGGCTGGCATCGGGCGCATCGCTCGGCATGTCGCTCACGCTCATGGCGCAGCGCGCCCGCGACCACGCCTCGGCGTCGGCTCTGTCGGGCATGTCGCAGTCGGTCGGCTACCTCATGGCCGCGTTCGGCCCGGTCGTCTTCGGCGCTCTCCACGCGGCGACGGATGCCTGGGCTGCGCCGCTGCTCGTGCTCGTCGCCGTGCTGGCGGGCCAGCTCGTGATCGGCGCACTGGTCGGACGCGACCGGTACGTGCTCGAGGGTCGCTGAGTCGGAGCGCGACGGCGCTAGGCGCCCGGGAACGCGATGCGCCGCAGCAGGCCGGTCAGCAGCTCGCGCTCATCGAGGCTCAGCGCCGCGTGCTCTCGTTCCTCGGCGGCGAGCGCGGCCTCGCGTGCGCGCGCCGCGACCGCGCGCCCGGCATCCGTCGCCTCGACGACATTGACCCGCCGATCGCCCGGATCGGGTCGGCGGGCGACGAGGCCCGCATCCTGCAGG
>JAUHVN010000184.1 GCA_030425055.1 Actinomycetes bacterium
GCATGCGGGTCCTTCGGACGTCGAGGCCCGCCCATTCGGCGGCCACGTCGTTCGTGCCGATCGCGAACAGCCGCCGACCGTACGGCGACCTCGTGAGGACGTACCACATGACGAGCGCGGTCGGGATGAGGAAGAGGAAGATCCCGGCCGGGATCCTCGGGAGCCAATCGCCGACCAGCGGCAGCGGGACGGATCTCGCCGTCGAATACAGGTCTTGGATCGGCGGGGTGCTGATGGGCTGCCGATCGGTGACCATAAGCGCGATGGAGCTGTAGATGTAGAACGTGGCGAGCGTCACGATCAGCCCCGGGAAGCCCTGATAGGCGACGAAGAAGCCGTTGACCGCGCCGAGTAGGCCGCCCGCCACCAGCGCGACGATGATCGCAATCCAGAGGTCCAGGCCCCAAATCCCATAGACGAAGCCGAACACCATGCTGACGAGGGAGACGATCGCGCCGACGGAGAGGTCGATGCCGCCACGACCCGAGACGATGACGAACAGCTGCGCGAAGCCCAGGAGCGCCATCGGCACGGCACTCACGAGCGTCGACGACATATAGGCGATGCTGAACGAGCCCGCCATCATCCCGGCCCCGTCGAGCACGAGCATCGTCACCAGCAGGATCACGAGCAGGATGGCGAGCAGGATGGTCCGCTGCGTCAGCAGGGCACGCAGGAAGCGCCGTGCCGGTGTCGGCGACGCGCTCCGGTCGAAGCGGGGATCCGCTGTGGTCGAGGACGGTACGGTCATGACTTCCTCCCCAGTCGCTTGCGCAGCAGGTCGGCGCCCACGGCGACGATCACGAACAGGCCGACAAACAGGTTCGCCAGCTGCGACGGCCACGACAGCTGAGTCACTCCCGAGGCAACGGTCTGGACGAGGATCGCGCCCAGCACGGTGCCCAGGACGCTGCCGCTGCCCCCCATGATCGACGTGCCGCCGATGACTACCGCCGCGATGACCGCGAGCTCCGTGCCGCGTCCGACCGTCGGGGCCAGGGACTGCGTCCCGTTCGCGAGAGTCAGGCACGCGCCGAGGCCCACCAGCAGCCCGGAGATCACGTAGGCGAGCGCGATGCGGCGCTGGACCGGGATGCCCGCGAGGCGGGCCGCCGCCGCGTCGCTTCCGACGGCGAAAAAGTGGCGGCCCCCGGCGGTGTATCGCAGATAGCACCAGGCGGCGGCCGCGATCAGGATCATCAACAGGAACGAGATCGGAACGCCGAAGGGCGCGCCCGCGGGCCCCGCGCCCAGCAGGTCGAGGGATCTCGGGATGTTGTTGACGAACTGGCCGTCGAAGATCCGGTAGGCGATGAACAGGAAGACGTTCCAGGTGCCGAACGTGATGATCAGGGCGTGGACTCGACCGACCGCGATCAGCAGGCCGTTGACGAGTCCGAGGACGCCGCCCACCACCATGCCAAGCAGCAGCGTGAGCGGGAGGGGCGTGTCCAAGGCGACCATCGCCTTCGCCGCGATCACGGCGGCCACCGCGAGGATGCCCGCCACGGACAGGTCGATGCCCCCCGTGATGATGACGATCGTCATCCCGACGCCCATGATCCCGATCGGCGCGACGCTCGACAGGAGCGGACGCAACGACTCGGCGGACACGAAGCCCGGGGCGAGCGCCGCCAGAGCGATCCAGAGCAGCACCACGACGCCGAGCAGGATAAACTCCTGACCGGTCACCGGGAACGGCAGGACCCGTCCGCGGGGCCGGGCGGCCAAGTGCTGCTCCCTCTCAGGCGCCATCGCGGTCATCGTGCGTCCTCCTCGTCGCTCGCGCCCGCCGCAGCCGCGAGGACGTCGACCTGTGTCGCGTCGGGACCGAAATCCGCCACCGTCCGGCCGTTGCGGACCACGACGACGCGGTCGGCGACGCGCAGGCCCTCCGCGAGGTCCGAGGTGACCACCAGCACGGCCACTCCGTCGTCGGCGAGCGCGCTTACCAGCGTGTGGATCTCCTCCTTGGCCCCGATGTCGACGCCCTGAGTGGGCTCCTCGAGGACGAGCAGCCGCGGTCTCTCCACGAGCTGTCGCGCTAGCACGACCTTCTGCGCGTTGCCCCCGGACATCGCCCCGATCGGCTGTCGTTCACTGGGTGTGACCACCGCGAGACGCTGGATCATCGAGCGCGCGACGACGCGCTCGCGGGCCCGATCGAACCAGATGCCCAGCCGTGTGAACAGCGGGATGTGGCCGACGCTGATGTTGAAGGCGATGGGCTGGAACGCGAACATCCCCTGCGTCTTGCGATTCGCCGGGAGGAGCGCGATGCCCAGCCTCTGTGCGTGCCGCGAGGATCGCGGACGCACCTCCCGACCGCCCAGCCGGATCATCCCCCCGGTCGCTCTCCGCATGCCGTAGACGACCGCCGCAATCTGGCTCGCGCCCGAGCCGACCAGCCCGTACATCGCGACGATCTCTCCGGGCGCGACCGTGAGGTCCACGTGCTCGAATGCCCCGGTTCGCGACAGCCCGCGCAGCTCCAGAAGCGGGACGTCGTCCGCGTGGGTCCGCTTCCGCCGGGTCCCGATCTCGACCCCGCCGACCATCTCCTCCGCGATCGAGCGGACGGTCATGTCCGACATGTCGTACGTCCCCGTCGTCCGGCCGTCCCGCATGATCGTGACGGTGTCCGCGATCCGGAACAGCTCGTCGAGGCGATGGGAAATGTAGATGACGGCGACACCCCGATCCCGGAGCCGACGGACGATGCCGAAGAGGACGTCGATCTCGCGGTCGGTGAGGATGGCGCTCGGCTCGTCGAGGATGAGAACAGACGCCTCGTGCGCCAGGGCCTTGGCGATCGACACCTGCTGCTGGGTCGCGATCGGCAGCTCCCCGACCGGGACCGTCGCATAGCTATCGGGCAGGCCGATGAGCTGCAACAGCTCGGCGACCTCCCGCCACTGCAGCCGCCAGTCCACCAGCCCCCCACGGCGCAGCTCCCGGCCCGCGAAGACGTTCTCGGTCACAGTGAGCTCGGCGAACAGCTGGGGCTCCTGATAGACCGTCGCGATTCCGAGCTTCAGCGCGTCCTCAGCGGAGCCGATGTCGACCGTCCGCCCGTCGATCTCGATGGTGCCCGCCTGCGGGTCGACTTGCCCGCCCCGTTCTCGCCGACCAGCGCATGCACGCTTCCCGGCTTGACCTCGAGGTCCGCGTGTGTGATGGCGGTCACCAACCCGTACCGTTTGGCGATGCCAGACATCTGGACACGAGGCGGCGACGAGGGCGCGGCGGCGGTTGTCTCAGTGGGGGAGTTCGTCTTTGGCATCATTTTGATCCTTGTCGCGCGATTTTCCGCAGTGGCATGCCTGCCGGGCATGCCACTGCGGAACGTTGAAAGCTGTGTCGGACTAGAATGGATAGTCCGCCATGTTTTCCTTCGTGATACGCAGGGCAGGCCCGAGCACGAGCATTTGTTCGCTTTCGTCGTAAGCGACCTCCGGCAGTGTGTCACTGACGTGGTTTGCCGGCTCGAAGCGTTCGTCCGTAGCAAGGCGCTTCCCGGCCCAGGCAGCCAGATACCCGAGTTGCTCCGGGTCCCAGAGGATCGCCGCTGAGGCAGAGCCGTCCTCGAGGTAAGGACCGCTGAGGGAAGGCAGCCCGACGCTCACCGTGGCAATTTCACCGATTTTTCCCGCGTCGCGGACGGCCTGCGCGACCTGAATCGAGGTGGGTACGCACTGTCCAATGAGACCCTTGAGGTCGGGGGTTGCATTTATCATGTCGGCTGCGATCTGGTTATTCGCGCTCTGATCTCCGCCTGCGTAGCGAACATCAACGAGTTCCAGCGCGGGATACTCCTCCTGCGCGTACTCCTTCTCTGCTGCAATCCAGGTGTTGAGGTTCTCGTCCGTCTCACCGCACGAGAGAATGCTGTACTTGCCCGACCCGCCCATTGCCTCAGCGAGAGCATCGATGACACCTTGAGCGATTCCTTCGGCGGTGGCCTGGTTGACGAAGACCTCCCGCCCGGAGTCCGGCGAATCGGTGTCCACCGTAGCCACACGGATGCCCGCATCGAGGGCCTCTGCGATGAGCGGCGCCATCGAGTTGGGGTCGACCGGCGAAACAAGAAGCACGTCCACCCCCTGCTGAATGAATGAGCGGACGCTCTGAGCCTGACCAGCGGCGTCGGCTGTGTTAGGTCCCTGGTAGAGCCATTCGACGTCCCCCAGATCCTGAGCGGCGCGCTCTCCTCCCTGATTGAGGAGCTCAAAGTAGGGATCACCCACCAGCTTGGGAACGTAGGCAATCGTGACAGTGTCGTCTGACTGGTCGGAGCCGCCGCCGCTGTCTCCGGAGCACCCGCTGAGGGCAGCGGCAGCAACGGCCGCAACAGAGACCATGATGATGCTTCGTCGGGTATTCATCTCTCTCCTTCGATTGATGAGCGGCACCAGGGATCGCTGGTGCACTAGCGTGCGCCCACCACTTGCTGTAGTTGTGCGAGAATCTACGAGCAGTCGATCTACTACTCAAATGATTAGTTTGAATTTCTTATATTCATTGGATCGATAATTTGTCACGGCATCGTTGTTGAAAACCAGGCCGGGGAGACGCCGCGGAACTGCGGGTCGCCGATACCGCCGGAAGGGATCAAGGCTTGAACCTGCGCACCGTCGACCTGAACCTCCTGGTCGTACTGGACGAGGTCTTGCGCGAGAATCACGTGAGTAGGGCGGCCACGGCTCTCTCAATGAGTCAGCCGGCAGTGAGTAGCGCCATCAACAGACTGCGTCGTATCCTCGGGGATCCGCTGCTGGTGCGGACGGGGCGCACGTTGCGACCGACGCCGTTCGCCGAGGCGCTCAAGCCGCGGATTCGGTCCATCTTGGCTGAAATCGAGCAGACGCTTACCGCGCGTCCGACATTCGATCCTGCCACCGATGACCGGACCTTCCGACTGGCGGCGACTGACTACCTCGCGATGGTTCTGCTTCGCAGGGTGGTCGAGTCCCTGACGAATCTCGCCCCTCGTGTCCGGATCGTGGTGAGTCCGGTCGCGCAGGACTACGGCTCGCAGCTTAGTGAGGATAAGGAGGACTTGTTGTTTCTTCCTGCAGAGATCGCCACCGAACTGAACTCGTTCCCGGGGATGCCCCTGTTTCTTGATCGCTTCGTCCTGGCAATGTGGAGCGGGCATCCTCGACGAGACGACGACCCAAACCGCCTGGTCAGCGAGGAACCCTACTTATCGTGGCGCGCCCACGGGCCGTCGTCGCCGGATCGTCACCTGGAAAGGCTTGATGTTCCTGTGAGAACGGAGATGAGTACCGAAAGCCTCATGACTGCCCCATTCCTGCTGCGAGGCACGCGACTGGTGACGGTCATCCATGAACGTCTTGCTGCGGCGGTTGCCGACGCTGCAGATATCGTCACACGGCCACTGTCTCTCGACATACCGCCGATCACGCAGCGGATGTTCTGGCATTCGCGCCGCACGGAGGACCGCGGGCACCAATGGCTCCGCAGCACTGTGCTGTCGGCAGCTGAGGAGGTCCAAATCGGATGATCCCTACGCCTTCTGTCACGCGATTAATTTGGGCCGCGTCAGCCTCCCACATGACTCTCGCCGCCGATACAGCGGGACCGGGCCCGGGTTCGTCCCGGTTCCGCCGGTGCAGTCGATGTCTTCCCTATTCGATCGGGTAACAGGGGTGAGTCCCATAGCGTGGTGTCAATTCCCGCGGTGGTCCTCGTCGTCGTTGACGTAGAGGAGGGTCATCGTGGGAGACCTGTTGTTCCGCCAAGAACCCTGAAAGTGATCCCACGATGACCCAGTACCAGTCTGCCTTGACGACCCTGATCGGCGAAGTCCTCGCCGATCCCGACCTGGCCCATTCGGACGTGTTCCGTCGGATGCTGCAGGCCGGCCTGCAGGACCTGATCGACGTGGAAGCGACGGTGAAGATCGGCGCGGCTCCGCACGAGCGCACCCCGGAGCGCACGACCCGCCGCAATGGCACCC
>JAUHVN010000185.1 GCA_030425055.1 Actinomycetes bacterium
CTCGATCGTGTCTCCGCGCACGCGGAAGTTGCCGCGCGAGAAGTCGACGTCGTTGCGGTTGTACTGCATCGCGATGAACTTGCGGATCAGCGCATCGCGGTCGTACACCTCGCCCACCTGGAGCGCCACCATCGCCCGCATGTACTCCTCGGGCGCGCCGAGTCCGTAGATGCACGACACGGTGCTCACGACCACGACGTCGCGGCGGCTCAGCAGCGAGTTCGTCGTCGAGTGGCGCAGCCGCTCGACCTCGGCGTTGATCGACGAGTCCTTCTCGATGAAGGTGTCGGTCTGGGGCACGTACGCCTCGGGCTGGTAGTAGTCGTAGTAGCTGACGAAGTACTCCACCGCGTTGTGCGGCATGAGTTCGCGGAACTCGTTGGCCAGCTGCGCCGCGAGGGTCTTGTTGTGCGCGAGCACCAGCGTCGGGCGCTGCACGGCCTCGACGAGCCACGCCGTCGTCGCGGACTTGCCCGTTCCGGTCGCACCGAGCAGCACGATGTCGGTCTCGCCCGCGTTGACGCGCGCCGCGAGCTCGGCGATCGCCTGCGGCTGGTCGCCCGAGGGCGCGTACTCGCTGACGACCTCGAAGGGCCGGACGGATCGCGTGGTCTGCACCCATCCAGGGTAGGCGCGGGTTCCGACACCCGGGCCGATCCGTACCCGTGCCGCCGGGTCAGAACCCCAGGCCGCCCCCGTCGAAGCCGCCGAATCCGCCGTCGAAGCCCGCGGCTCCCCCGTCGTACGCTCCCGCGTCGGCGCCCATCCCCGCGCCCTCGATACCACCGGCGGAAGGGTCGTACGCTTCGCCGACCCACGCCGGCTCGTCGCCGATCGTGAGCGAACCGGCTCCGACCGTGAAGTACGAGGCGATCGCCGTCGACATGAGGAACTGATGGGCGACGATCGCGACGACTCCCGTCTGCAGCAGGACGTCGCGCGGATCGGAGTTCGCGTCGTCGACCGTGCCGACGGCGGTGCGTGCCGGTTCGCCGGCCGGCGTCCGCGCGTCGCCCGCCGTACGGCTGCTGCGCCGCTCCTCGGCCCGCCGCACCAGACGCGCCAGCACGGTCGGGTCGTCCGACGCCGTGTCGCGCTCGCCGTCGGCGAGGAACGGCCTCAACTGCTCGAACATCTCGCGGCGCGTGTGCGCCGGCAGGTCCCGGAACGCCGTCGCGTGCGCGCTCTCGATCACCGAGGCGGGCAGCGTGTTGAGCAGATAGACGTAGCGCGCCATGCGCTCCTCGTCCGTCGTCGCACGATAGACGGACCGCTTCCTGCGGAACCTCGAGAACACGCTCATCCGGACACTCCTCGTCCTCGGGCTCCAGCGTACGCCTGTCGCCCGGACGCGCCACCTACAGTGGAAGCGTGATCGAGTTCCTCGTCGGCTCCGGCCTCGCGACCGCCGCGGGGCTGAACGCGTGGATGCCGCTGCTCGTCCTCGGCCTCGCGGATCGGTTCGTCCCCGCGATCGAACTGCCCGCCGCGTGGGCCTGGCTGTCGAGCGACATCGCGCTGTGGATCATCGGGGCGCTGCTGGTCATCGAGATCGTCGCCGACAAGGTGCCCGTCGTCGACACGGTCAACGACGCGATCCAGACCGTCATCCGTCCGGCATCCGGTGGCATCGCCTTCGGCGCCGGCGCGGGAGCCGAGACGATGCGGGTCGAGGATCCGGCGGCCCTCTTCGCGGACGGGTCGTGGATCCCCGTCGCCGTCGGAGTCGGCATCGCGCTCGCCGTGCACATCGCGAAGGCGTCGATCCGCCCCGCCGCGAACGCCGTGACGGCGGGAATGGCGGCCCCCGTCGTGAGCACCGTCGAGGATGCCGCGTCGCTGACGCTGTCGGTCCTCGCCCTCGTGCTGCCGATCCTGGCCGTGCTGCTCATCGTCGCGGGCATCGTGGCGGTCGTGATGCTGCTGCGTCGCCGACGGCGCGCGCGAGCCGCGCGCGAGGGCGTATAGGGACCCGTCCGCCCGCGGTCAGCGGTCGGCGATGCGGTCGCCGAGTCCGTCCCACAGGCGATCGACCTGCGCGCGGGTGTGCTCGAGCGTCCCGGCCGTCTCGATCACGACGTCGGCCAGCGCGAGCCGGCTCTCGTCGGAGGCCTGCGACGCGATGCGCGCACGCGCCTCCTGCTCGGTCATGCCGCGCAGCTCGACCAGGCGGGCGCGACGCAGGTCGGCGGGAGCATGTGCGACGACCACCAGGTCCCACGGGTCGTCGGCGCGCGCCTCGGCGAGCAGCGGCACGTCGTACACGACCACCGCCTCGGGGTCGCGCGCGAACGCCTCGGCGAACCGACGCGCCGACTCCCGGCGCACGGCCGGGTGCACGATGCCGTTCAGCCGTCGGAGGGCTTCGTCGTCGCCGAAGACGCGCGACGCGAGCACCTGCCGCTGGAGAGATCCGTCGGCCCCGATCACATCGTCGCCGAACTGCGCGGCGATGTCGTCGAGCACCGGCGAACCGGGAGACTGCACGTCGCGCACGATGCGATCGGCATCGACGATGACGGCGCCCCGCTCGGCGAGGCGCTCGGCGATCGTCGACTTGCCCGAGGCGATCCCTCCCGTGAGGGCGATGAGCGGCATGACTACGAGGATGCCACGACCGCGCGCACGGGCAACCTTTGGCGCGTCCTGAGGTGCACCTGCGTCGACCTTGAGGCGCGCGCCGTAGCGTCGGAGCATCCGGTGGGGACAGACCACGGGGCGGGCAACCTGGGGAGGTGCCGATGCGCAGTCTCCGAAGATCAGCGCATCACGGCCCGGCCGGTCCTGATCGCCCGGGCGCCGTCGGGGGGCGGCGCCCGGGGCTCTTCTCCGAACCGGAAGGCGGCGGTCGCTCTGGGGTGGTGCGCGGTGCCGGAGCTCTGGGGGCCCGGCACCGCGGCGACCGCGGCGAAGCCCGCCGTCCTCAGCGGGTCGCGGGGTGAGCGGCACCGCGCAGACCCCGTTCCAACGGGCCTTCTGGGATATCATGACCGACGTCCAGGAATCGGAGCCGGTCTCGTCACCGAGCCCGGAAGGTGCATCGGTGGAACAAGCTCGCGTCGCAGTCGTCATCGAGGACGAGGCCGACATCCGGTCGCTCCTGGCGGCCGTGCTCGAGCAGGGCGGCTTCACCGTGCACACCGCTGCGACGGGCCACGAGGGCCTCGAGCTGGTGCGCGCGCACGCCCCGCTCGTGACGACGCTCGACGTCAACATGCCGGGTATGGACGGTTTCGAGACGGCGAAGCGCATCCGCGCGATCAGCACGACGTACATCGTGATGCTCAGCGCGCGCACCGAGGAGATCGACGCGCTGCAGGGGCTCGAAGCCGGCGCCGACGACTACATCGCCAAGCCGTTCCGCACGCGCGAGCTGCGCGCGAGGATCGACGCGATGCTGCGGCGCCCGCGCCAGCACGTCGGCGCTCCCGCCGCCGTCGAACCGGCCGAGCCGTCGGCTCCGCCCGTCTCGGACGGCTGGCGCGAGCACCGCGGGCTGCGGCTGCATCCGGCGATGCGCGTCGCGACGGTCGACGGCTCGGAACTCGACCTCACCCGCAGCGAGTTCGACATCCTCGCCGACCTGCTCTCGGCCGGTCGCCGTGTGCGGGGCAAGTCCGACCTCGCGCTCATGCTGCGCGGCGAGCAGTACACCGGCATCGAATACGTCAGCGACAGCGACGCCCGCGCGATCGAGGTGCATGTCGCCAACCTGCGCCGGAAGCTCGGCGAATCCCCGTCCGAGCCGCGCTGGATCGAGACGGTGCGCGGGGTCGGCTATCGCATGACCGCCGGCTGAGATCAGCTGTCGGCGATGAGCACCGAGGTCTCGACGCTCACGGCCGCCCGACGCGCGGCATCCATCGCGGCCGTCACGAGGGACTCGGGCTCACAGTCGACGGTGTCGCTCAGCGCCACCCCCACACCGACGACGGGGATGATCCCGCCCGTGACACCGCCCAGATCCTCGATCAGGCCTCGGTAGACGGCTCCGCCGATGCGCCGGGCCGTCGCGGGCGTGTCGTTCGTCACCGCGACGAGCAGCGCATCCTCGCCGTACGCGCCCACCGGGCAGATCGCGGGCGCGTGCCGCCGTACTCCCGCACGTGCGGCCTCGTCGACGGTGCGGGCCGCTTCGCTGCCGAACGCGGTCGCGATCTGGTCGAGGTCTTCGATGGCGACGGCCACGACGCCGATGGTCTCGCCGCGGGCCTCGGCGCGCCGGCACAGTGCCGCGAGGGCCGAGAACATTCCATCGGTCGTGAGCAGATCGTCGTCGGATGCCTCGGGCAGACGATAGCCGCGCAGCGGCGCGCGCGGTGCGCGCAGCACGGACGTGACGACGACGGCCACGATCGTCAGCACGACGGTGATGAGACTCGTCGGGATGGTGCCGAAGGCACTCTGGAACAGTGCGCTCTCGGGGCCGGAGGTGAGGAACGCGGTGGTGCGCGAGATGTAGTAGAGCGACTGGATGCCCAGCGCGATCGCGAGCACCCACGCGGTGCGCGTGGCGCCGAGGGCGCCGCGCATGCACTCGACCGCGCCGGCGCCGGCCAGCGCGAGGAGCCATACGAACATCCACTCCGCGCCCGCCCACTCGCCACCGTCCGGGCCGGCGAGGAGGACCATGACCGCCGCACCGACCACACCGATCAGGACGATCGCCGCGGGCACGGCCAGCCGGCGTTCGTTGAAGCGCAGGCATCCGAGCCACATGCCGCCCGTCGCACCGACGAACGCCGCGTTGCCGACGGCGACCGCCCACCACGCGCCGGGCTCCTGGAGCCACAGCAGATAGGCGACCGTCGTGAGCATCGCCGACAGGAAGCCCAGCGCCCACACGCGCCCGGCCCCTTCGTCGCGACGCACCAGCGTCTCGATCACGAACAGCGCGCCGCTGACATTCACCACCAGCGCGGTGACGACCATGACGGACAGCACGTCGAGGGTCATCGGACCTCGGCCTCCTCGGTGGCGGTGACGGGCAGCTTGATGATGAACGTCGATCCTGCCCCGACGGTCGAGTGCAGCGCCAGCTCACCACCGTGCGCCCGCACGATGTCGCGGCTGATGGCCAGGCCGAGACCGGTGCCGGTGCCCCGTGCGGCGCCGGCGCGATAGTACCGCTGGAAGAGCCGGGCGCGTTCGTCGTCGCCGATGCCCGGGCCGGTGTCGCGGACGACGATCCACGTGTGCCGGCCGTCGGTCGTGGTGCCGAGGAAGACCGATCCCTCGTCGCGGTTGTAGGCGATCGCGTTCGACACGAGGTTGTCGATCACCTGGCGGATGCGCAGCGCGTCGGCCCACGCGACGGCGGGCTCGATGCCTTCGGTGTCGATCACCACGCCCTTGGCGTCGGCCCGCGGCGCCGCCGCCTCGGCCGCCGCCACGAGGATCTCGGCGACATCGATCCGCTCGGGTGCGATGGCGAGCTCGACCGAGGTCGACGACGAGCTCGAGGCGGCGAGGATGTCGGCGACGATTCCGAGCAGCCGCTCGGCGTTGCGCTCCGCGATCTCGACCTTGGAGCGCGCGCGCTCGGGGACCTCGACGTCGTCGAGGACGAGGTCGAGATAGCCCAGGATCGACGTCAGCGGAGTGCGCAGCTCGTGCGAGACGCTCGCGACGAGGTCGTCCCGCGCGCGCAGCGCCGTGAGTTCGCTCGTGACGTCGCGCGAGATGACGACCGCACCGGCGTCGGCTCCCGTGGACTCGGTGAGGCGCCGCGCGGTGACGCTCAGGGCGCGGCGCGGCCCCTCGGGCGGGCCGAACCACACCAGCTGGCCGTCGAACGCCTCGCCCCGCAGGGCACGCTCGAGCGGAAGTTCGTCGCGCGGCAGCGGCGTCACGCCGTCGTCGCGGTAGGCCGGGTTCTCGGCCTCGTCGTCGCGACCGGCCTGCTGCAATCGCCCGTGAGCCTCGTTCGTGATGGCGACGGTGCCGTCGGGGGCGA
>JAUHVN010000186.1 GCA_030425055.1 Actinomycetes bacterium
CGAGCGTGAACTGCCGTTCGACGAGGCGACCCCCCTCGCGGGTGTGGCATCCGCGCTGCGACGCGAGGACGAGTACCTCACGCACGACGTGTTCTCGGCGCACCGCTCGGAGACCGCGATGATGCGATACCTCAAGACGCTCGCCGACCGCGACTACGCGCTCGACCGCGGCATGATCCCGCTCGGATCGTGCACGATGAAGCTCAACGCCGCCACCGAGATGGCCGCCGTGTCGTGGCCCGAGTTCTCGCGCGTGCATCCGTTCGCCCCCGAGGCCGACGTGCGCGGCTACCTCGCGCTCATCGAGCAGCTCGAGGTGTGGCTCGCCGAGGTCACCGGGTACGACGCCGTCTCGCTCCAGCCGAACGCGGGGTCGCAGGGCGAGCTCGCGGGACTGCTCGCCATCCGCGGCTACCACCGCGCCAACGGCGACGACGAGCGCACGGTGTGCCTCATCCCGTCGTCGGCGCACGGCACGAATGCGGCATCCGCCGTGCTCGCCGGCATGCGCGTGGTCGTCGTCGCGTGCGACGAGGCCGGCAACGTCGACCTCGACGACTTGCGCGCCAAGATCGCCGAGCACGCCGACACGCTCGCAGCGCTCATGATCACGTACCCGTCGACGCACGGTGTGTACGAGCACGAGGTGCTCGCCATCACGCAGGCCGTGCACGACGCCGGCGGACAGGTGTACGTCGACGGCGCCAACCTCAACGCGCTGCTCGGATTCGCCCGGTTCGGCGACCTGGGTGGCGACGTGTCGCACCTCAACCTGCACAAGACGTTCGCGATCCCGCACGGCGGGGGCGGGCCGGGTGTCGGCCCGGTGGCGGCGAAGGCGCACCTCGCGCCGCATCTGCCGGCGCACCCGTTCCAGCAGCGGGCCGATCACGCGGGCGGTGTCTTCGAGGGCGGGCCCGTGTCGGGCGCGCCGCACGGCTCGGCCGGCATCCTGCCGATCTCGTGGGCGTACGTGCGCATGATGGGCGCGGAAGGGCTGCGGGACGCCACGGCCGCGGCCGTGCTCGCGGCCAACTACATCGCGGTGCGGCTGAAGGACCACTACCCGGTGCTGTACGCCGGCGAGGGCGGCCTCGTCGCCCACGAGTGCATCCTCGACCTGCGGCCGCTGCGCGAGGAGACGGGGGTGACCGTCGACGACGTCGCCAAGCGGCTCATCGACTACGGCTTCCACGCGCCGACGATGTCGTTCCCGGTGGCGGGCACGCTCATGGTCGAGCCGACCGAGTCCGAGGACCTCGCCGAGATCGAGCGGTTCATCGAGGCGATGATCGCGATCAGGGCCGAGGCTCTGGCGGTCGCGGCAGGGGAGTGGCCCGCCGACGACAACCCCCTCGTGAACGCGCCGCACACGGCCGAATCGGCGGTCGTGGGCGAGTGGACGCATCCGTACTCGCGCGAGACGGCCCTGTACCCGGTGCACACGCTGGTGCGCACCAAGTACTGGCCGCCCGTGCGCCGCATCGACCAGGCCTACGGCGACCGCAACCTCGTGTGCGCCTGCCCGCCGCCGTCCGCCTTCGCGTAGCCCGGCGGCGGGCGGGCACAGGTACGCGAACCGTCACGTTCTGGCTGAACCGGCGCGCGTCGCGCCGCGGTTCGGGCGAATCGTGTCGGTTCGCGGCGCCCGAGCGGGGGTCAGCGCGCGAAGGACCGGGTGTTGGCGCGCAGCGTCCGGAGGAGGTGGTGCTGAGGTGTGCGCACGGTGGGAAGGCCGGCTTGCGAGAGGATGCGGCCGAGCGGCTCACCCGCGACGGTCTGATGCCAGTCCCACTGCGCCAACCGGTTCCCGGTCGAGCGAAGCCGGGCGGCACGGCCACGCTCGCGACGGAGGATGCCGACCGTGTCGGCCGAGGTCGCGGCAAGGTACTTGCCGTAGCCGTCGCTCTCGCCGATGAGGCGCGCCCCGCGCCAGTACATGTCGACGCGATCGTCGTAGCCGTCGGTGTGGAACCAGACCTGCAGCTCCGGCGGATCGAACCCGAGCCACTCGATGGCCGCGCGGCTCACGCTCTCGCCCGACGATTCGGACTTGTCGGTTGCGCGTTCGGCGAGCCACGCGAGCTGTCGTGTGCCGCGGCGCGACGCCTGCTCGGCGGCCACCACTGTCAGCCATGAGGGCTCGGCGCCGTGGATGCGCCATGCGGCATCCCACACCGCGAGGGCGAAAGCCGGCGGCAGCACCCTTCCCAGATCGACGGCGGTCGCGGCAGCCGTTGTCGCGGCGAAGCCGCCGAGCCACGTCGTGGGGCGCGGATCCACGCTCGCGTGCACCATGACGTCGCCGATCGTGCGCGAGGCGGAGGCATCCGGGTCGTACAGATGCACCAGCCGCGGTTCGCCGAACACCGGCAGTGCGCACAGCGATGCCGCGGATTCCAGCGCGAACACCGGGTCGCTCCAGGTCAGCGCGACCGCTTCCACCCGGGCGCGGTATCGCTCCCACGGCGCCGCCTGGGCCCAGGCGGTACTGGGTGCGTACACGCCTGGCCGAACGCGCACGAATGCGCGGTCACCCCGCAGCCGCGCCCGCGTTCGGTCCTCGTCACGGGTGAGCTCGAGCGGGATGCTGCAGGTCGAGACCGATGGCATGTCCCGAGCTTCACCGTGCGCAGCGGCCCGCGGGCGCTGCATCCGGGTTCTGTGGACACCCAGCCGCGTCCGCGCGCCTGTGGAGGAAGCCCAGCACTGTTCATCGCGCGGCCACCGGTTCCGCGAACCGGCACGTTCCGGTCGAACCGCAGCGCAACGCGAGCCGGTTCGGTCAAATCGTGATGGTTCGCGGTTCCCGGCGGGCCGGGGGCCCGGGTCAGGGGGTCGGGGTCCCGGTCGGGGTCGGGGTGCCGGTGGGGGTGGGGGACGGGAGGGGCGCGAAGACGCCGGGCCACAGGGCGGCGGCCAGCGGGTAGCCCACGAACGCGACGATGTCGAGCAGCGCGTGGGCGATCACGAGCGGCATGATGCGGCCCCACCGCCGGTAGCACCACCCGAACACCACCCCCATCGCGAAGTTGCCGACGATCGCGCCGAAGCCCTGGTAGGCGTGGTACGCCCCGCGCAGAGCCGCGGTCGAGAGGATGATCGTCCACCAGCCCCAGCCCAGCCGCCGCAGGCGGTCGTACAGCCATGCGACCCCGATGACCTCCTCGTAGAGGCCGGCGCGCACCGCCGACAGGACGAGCAGCGGGATCGTCCACCACGCGGCGTCGAGGCTGGATGCCGCGACCGCGACGTTCAGCCCGAGCATCCGGGATGCCGCATACAGGGCGAGCCCCGGAACGCCGATCACCGCGAACAGCAGCGCACCGCGTGCGAGGTCGCCGCCGAAGCGGCTGAAGTCCAGGCCGATGCGCCGCAGCGCGTTCGAGCCCGGCTCCCACAGCAGGTAGACGACGAGCGCCACCAGCGCGAGGTCGAACGTGACATTGAGGACGAGGTAGACCGCGTCCCACACCGCCTGATCGGGGCGGACCGGGTTGAGCTGGGCCGACTGATCGGACAGCGGCACCTCGATGGTGAGGCGCCGGACCAGCTGAAGCACCGAGTAGACGGCGTTCTGGCCGATCGTCAGGGTGAGGACGATCGCGATCTCCCACCACAGGCGGGTTCGGGCTCTGCCCACTGCCTGATCCGCCACCTTGTCAGATTGCCATATGCCGTCGCGGTTCGGTTAAGGCCTTGTAACGTTTTGGCCGGACGTTTTGATCAACGCGGTAAGCGTGCCTATGGTTCTTCCATCCGTGTCGACGTCGCCGTGCGTGGCGTCTGCACATCCCTACATCCCTTGCACATGGAGGAATTCAGCGTGAAGATCACACGTCTGGGTGCTGGAGTGGGCATCGTTGCGGCCGGGGCACTCGTCCTGGCCGGATGCTCGGTCCCGTACGAGTCGGAGGTCATCGAGAACACCGAGATCACGGTGTCCTGGAATGACATCGTCGACAACTTCAACACCAGCAGCACCGCCGGAAACAACGTCGCCAACTCGAACATCAACTACATGACGTCGGCGTCGTTCAACTACTACAACGACTCCCCGGAGCTGGTGCAGAACACCGACTTCGGCTCGTACGAGAAGACGAGCGACGACCCGCTGACCGTCGAGTACACGATCAACGACAACGTCGTGTGGTCGGACGGCACCGCGGTCGACGAGGCGGACATGCTGCTCGCGTGGGTCACCACGTTCGGCGCGTTCACCGTGGAGGGCGAGGACGGCGAGACCTACCTCTTCAACCACGCCAACCCGCGTCCCGACCTCGCCACCCAGCTGCCCGAGATCGACGACCACAAGCTGACCCTCGTCTACGACAAGGCGTTCGTGGACTGGGAGGTCCAGTTCGGTGTCCAGCAGGTCGCCGCGCACGCCGCGGTCATGCTCGCGTACCCCGACATCGAGGACCCGCAGGAGGCCAAGGACCAGTTCGTCGAGGCCGTCCAGAACGAGGACGTCGACTGGCTGACCCCTGTCGCCGACGTCTGGAACAGCGACTTCCAGTCGGCGAACACCCCCGACGACGCGCTCAAGTACCTCTCCTTCGGCCCGTACGTGGTCGAGGAGCTCGTCGAGGAGGACTACGTCACCCTCGTCGCGAACGAGAGCTTCGCGTGGGGCCCCTCGCCCAAGTACCAGCGCATCACGGTGCGTCAGATCGCCGACCCGACCGCTCAGGTCCAGGCGCTGCAGAACCAGGACGTGCAGGTCGCGTCGGGTCAGCCCACGCCGGACGTGCTCGAGCTCGTCCAGTCGACCGAGACCGCCGAGTACTACACCGGTGACGAGGCCACCTACGAGCACGTCGACCTGACGTTCAACAACGGTGGTCCGTTCGACCCGGCGACCTACGGTGGCGACGAGGAGAAGGCGCAGATGGTCCGCATCGCGTTCCTCAAGACCATCCCGCGTCAGGAGATCCTCGAGAAGCTGATCCACCCGCTGAACCCGACCGCCGAGGTCCGCGACTCCACGCTGACCATCCCCGGCTCGCCGTTCTACGACGGCATCGTGACCGAGAACGGCTCGGCCGAGTTCGCCGAGGTCGACATCGACGGCGCGAAGCAGCTGCTCGCCGACGCCGGTGTGACCGGTCCGGTCGAGGTCAAGTTCTGGTACCCGGAGGGCAACGCCCGTCGTGCCGCCGAGTACGAGCTGATCGCCACCTCGGCCGCCCTGGCCGGCTTCGACGTGGTCGACGACTCCGAGCCCAACTGGGAGTTCACCGACACCACGGCGTTCCCGATCAACCCGCACGACGCGGTGATCTTCGCCTGGGCCTCGACCAGCCTCGCGCTGACCGGCAGCGACCAGTACCTCGGTACCGGCCAGCCGTCGAACTTCGGTGGCTACTCGAACGAGGTCGTCGACCAGCGTCTGAAGGACCTCGAGACCGAGCTGGATGAGGGCGAGCAGCAGCAGATCCTCATCGACGTGGAGAAGGAGCTGTGGGCTGATGGCTACGGCATCACCATCTTCCAGTTCCCGGGTCTGACCGCATGGGACAAGGGCGTCGAGGGCATCGCTCCCGCGCCGCTGGCTCCGTACTACTTCTGGAACTTCTGGGAGTGGGCGCCGGTGTCCGGCGCGGCCGCCGAGTAAGCAGCCGTCGCCACACCCGGTGGGCCGGATGCGCCAGCATCCGGCCCACCGGCCATGTCGAATCTGTGTAAGGACCTTCGGTGCTCTCCTTTGTTGCCCGGCGACTCGTCGCCACCCTCCTCGTCCTGCTGGTCGCGTCGTTCGTCGTCTACGTTCTGACCGCCAACGCAGGCGATCCCCTCCTCGAGCTCAGAGGCAGTCGCGATCCAGACGCGCAGGCGAAGATCGCCAACCTCACCGAGAAGCTCGACCTCGAAACCCCCCCGGTCCTCCGGTACTTCAAGTGGCTCGGCGGCGCTGCCGGATGCCTCATCG
>JAUHVN010000187.1 GCA_030425055.1 Actinomycetes bacterium
TGTACTCCGGCCAGGCGAGCGAGGGAACCGTCGCTCACGAGCTCGCCCACCAGTGGTTCGGCAACGCCGTGAGCCCCCACCGCTGGGCCGACATCTGGCTCAACGAGGGCTGGGCGACGTACGCGACGTGGATCTGGAACGAGGAGCGCGGCATCCGCACCGCCCAGGTCGCGTACAACAACTGGTACAACTCGGCGTCGTCCACGTCGTCGTACTGGACCTTCCAGATCGGCGACCCGGGTCCGCTCGGGCTGTTCGCGGGCCAGGTGTACAACCGGGGCGCCGGCACGCTCCACGCCCTGCGTCTGGAGGTCGGTGACGACGCGTTCTTCGCGGGCGCGAAGCTGTGGGTCGAGCGCTACGACGACTCCACGGGGTCCGCGGCCGACTTCCAGGAGATCTTCGAGGAGGTGTCGGGTCAGGACCTCGACGAGTTCTTCGAGATCTGGCTCTACGGCCAGCAGAAGCCGCCGGCCACGTGGACGCTGCCCTGATCGCAGCATCCGCGTGAACGGAACCGCCGCATCCCTCCGGGGTGCGGCGGTTCCGCATTCCGGGAGGATTCCGTAGAACGGTCGATCACCGGCGTCGTCGTCCGACGACACGGGCGAGGGGTGGCATCCGCCGCTCCGCAGCGAAAGGATCACCGCATGAAGTACATGATGTTCGTCGTCGCCGACCCCGAGCCCGACGACCCCCGCGACGAGTCCGACATCGACGAATGGGTCGATCCCCTGGATGCCGCGGGCAAGCGCATCATCGGCGAGGTGCTGGCCCCGCTCGCCGAGACCGCGGTCGTGCGCGTGCGCGGCGGAAAGGTGCTCACCACGCGCGGTCCGTTCGTCGAGACGAGCGAGGTCATCCTCGGCTTCGACATCCTCGAGGTCGACGACCTCGACGAAGCGATCGAGATCGCGGCGCGGCATCCGATGGCCCGCAACGGGCGCATCCAGCTGCGCGCGTTCCAGCCCTGGGACGAGTAGCCGGACGTGCGACGGCCCCGCCCGCGCTCCCCAGTGGAGCGGGCGGGGCCGTCGCGTTCGGTCAGTCCGCAGTGATGGCGAACAGCGTGGTCGTCCCCGAGACCTCGTTCGCGACCGCGAGCAGCGGTGCGCCGGTGGGGGACGAGGCGGCCGGGATGAACGCGACGCCTTCGGCGCCGAGGTCGCCCGCCTGCGACAGATACTCCTCGCCGTCGTCCTCGACCGAGACCGAGAAGTCGCGGTTGTTGACGTAGGTGACGAAGAAGCTGTCGGCCGGAGTCGTGATGTCGAACACCGCGACGCCGCCGACGCGCTCGAAGCCGATGAACGCATAGGTGCGGCCGTCGACCTCGCCGATCGCGAGGTTCTCGGGCTCGGGGCCCTTGTCGTCGCTGCGGCCCTCGAGGTTCGACTCCGAGTGGTTCGAGTTGAAGAAGTCGGGCGCCGCCGCGTAGGTGATCTGCTCGAACGCCGAGCCCGAGTCGAAGACCTGGTCGCCGTCGGTGGTCCAGATCGAGAACGAGCGTCCGCCGAACGCGTAGAGCTCGCCGTAGCAGCCGTTCGCGTCATCGAATCCGTTCTCGATGGTGACGTTCAGCCGGCCGAGCTCGGAGTCGCCGAGGAAGCCCGCGAGCGGGCTGTCGTCGCACACCGGTCCGTGGCCGTCGTCCTCGAGATCCTTGACGCGAGACGCCTCGACGTAGTCGCCGAACTCGCGGGCGTCGCCCTCATTGGCGGTGACCAGGTAGGTCTGGCCGCCGGCGCGGTACGCGTTGAGCCCGTCGGGCATGTACATGCCGTAAAGGCCCTCGTACGTGCGCTGGTCGAAGGTCGGCGCGTCCCGCGGGTCGCGATCGCTCGGGTCGAGCGCATTCTCGGCCAGCGAGAAGTCCTTGAAGCCGAGGGGCAGGATGCCGGTCACACGCGCGCTCGGGATCTGCACGACCGCGATCGCGTTCGCCTCCTGCAGCGCGACGTAGGCGGTGTTCCCGTCGATCGCCACATACTCGGGCTCGAGGTTGCGGCTGACGGGGTGGTCGTCGCCGTGGGGCTGCGGTCCGAACACGCGCACGTCGGCGGGCAGCGTCATCGACCCGCCCTCCTCGAACGCGTGGAAGTCGGCGGTCTTGACGTCCTTCTGCGACGGAGCCTTGACCTTGTTTGGCAGCTTCACGACGCTGATCGTGCCCTCGGGGTCGATCTCGAAGTCGTCGTCGGGCTCGCCCTCGTTGGCGACGACGGCGTACTTCCCGTCGGGCGCGATCGCCACCATGTCGGGCAAGGCGCCCACGGCGACCTCGCCGAGGTAGGCCGAGTCCGCATCGTCGGCGTCGGCGTCGAAGAAGACGAGGTGGCCCGGGTCGGTCTTGACGGGCGCCTCGAAGGCGATCACGCCGAGGCCGTCGGCGCGCACGGCGACCGAGTTGGCGACGCCGTCGGACGACAGCGAGAACTCGGCCGCGATCGCCGTCGGGCTCGAGTAGTCGAGCACGTTCACCGATCCGGCGAGCGCGTTGACGACGAACAGACGGTCGCCGTGGGCCGCGACGATCTCGGCGGCCGACTCGTCGAAGACGCCGGTCTCGTACGAGCTGATCGGCTCGAGCGACAGCGCTGCGTCGTCGGCCGAGTACGTGATCGGCGCGGGCACGACGGCTGCGGTGGCCGGCGCGACGGCCGTGAGCACGAGCGCGCAGGCGGCCGCACCGGCGGCTGCGGCGGTGCGTCGGGGTGAAAGCGAGGGCATCGGGTTCCTCCGGATCGATTCCGCCGCGCGGGCGCACGGCAAGGCCCAGTCGTAACGGCCCCCGGTGGCCATCGGGTGAACGGCGAGGGAACGGCCCCATCCTTTCTGTCGTCCTGCCATTTACTAGGACTTCCATGTAAAATGACCACCGTGCCCATAGATGGGCGAAGAGACTGAGCAGGATGCCCCACAAGGGCGCCGCCTCGGATTTCAAGGAGCAACCGTGTCGACGATGATCACGCACCCCCCGGCCACCCCGATCAGCGATGACGAGCGCGAGGCCATCCTCGACGCCGTCCGCGACTTCGCGGCATCCGAACTCGAACCCCACGCCCTCGAGTGGGACGAGCGCTCGCACTTCCCGCTCGGCGTGCTGCGTGCTGCGGGCGAGCTCGGCCTCGGCGGCATGTACGTGCGCGAGGACGTCGGCGGCACGGGTCTGACTCGCTCGGACGCGGCCGCCATCTTCGAGCAGCTCGCCCACGGCGACCCGACGATCGCGTCGTACATCACGATCCACAACATGGTCGCCTGGATGATCGACACCTACGGCGACGACGAGCAGCGTCAGACGTGGCTGCCGCGCATGGTGACGATGCAGGCGCTCGGCAGCTACTGCCTCACCGAGCCCGGCGCCGGCTCGGATGCCGCCGCGATCACGACCTCGGCGATCCGCGACGGCGACGAGTTCGTGCTCACCGGGGTCAAGCAGTTCATCTCGGGCGCCGGATCGGCCGCCGTCTACATCGTCATGGCGCGTACGGGCGAGCCGGGCGCGCGGGGGATCAGCGCGTTCCTCGTGCCCGACGGCGTCGACGGACTCTCGTTCGGCCCGGCCGAGCGCAAGATGGGCTGGAAGGCCCAGCCGACCCGCCAGGTCATCCTCGACGAGGTGCGCGTTCCCGCGTCGGCCATGCTCGGCACCGAGGGGCAGGGCTTCAAGATCGCGATGTCGGCGCTCGACGGCGGACGCATCAACATCGCCGCGTGCTCGCTCGGCGGTGCCCAGTGGGCGCTCGACCGTGCCGTGCGCTACGTGCACGAGCGCTTCACGTTCGGCGAGCCGCTGGCCGACAAGCAGTCGGTCGTCTTCACCCTCGCCGACATGGCGACCGAGCTCGAGGCCGCTCGCGCGCTGCTGCGCGAGGCCGCCGCCGCGCTCGACGCGAAGGCGCCGGATGCCTCGATGAAATGCGCGATGGCCAAGCGCTTCGCGACGGATGCCGGATTCACCGTCGCCAATCAGGCCCTGCAGCTGCACGGCGGCTACGGGTATCTGCAGGACTACGGCATCGAGAAGGTGGTGCGCGACCTGCGCGTGCACCAGATCCTCGAGGGCACGAACGAGATCATGCGCGTGATCGTCGGCCGCAAGCTGCTGGAGGGCTGACCCGTGCGCATCGCCTTCCTCGGACTCGGCCACATGGGCCTGCCCATGGCCACCAACCTCGCCGGCGCAGGTCACGACGTCGTCGGCTTCGACGTGGCCGAGCCGGCGCGGGATGCCGCTCAGGCCGCCGGCCTCGAGGTCGCGGACTCGGGACCCGCCGCGGTCGCCACCGGCGCGCAGGTCGTCATCACGATGTTCCAGACCGGCGCGCAGGTGCTCGGCGCCTACCGCGGCATCGACGGTGCCCCGGGCCTCCTCGAGACCGCCGAGCCAGACACGCTGTTCATCGACTGCTCGACGATCGCCGTCGACGACGCCCGCGCGGTGCACGCGCTCGCCGAGGCGGCGGGCCACCGATCGCTCGACGCTCCCGTCTCGGGCGGCGTCGTCGGGGCCGAGAACGCGACGCTCGCGTTCATGGTGGGAGGTTCGGACGCCGACTTCGCCGCGGCGCAGCCGCTGCTCGAAGCGATGGGCCGACGCGTGGTGCACTGCGGCGGCGCGGGGCTCGGCCAGGCCGCCAAGGTGTGCAACAACATGATCCTCGCCGTCTCGCAGATCGCCGTCGCCGAGGCGTTCGTGCTCGGCGAGCGGCTGGGACTCGATCACCAGGCGCTGTTCGACGTGGCATCCAACGCGTCGGGACAGTGCTGGGCGCTCACCACGAACTGCCCGGTGCCCGGTCCCGTGCCGACCAGCCCCGCCAACCGCGACTACGCGCCGGGGTTCGCGGGCGCCCTCATGGACAAGGACCTCGGCCTCGCCGAGCACGCGGTCACCTCGACCGGCGTCTCGGCACGGATGGGCATGCTCGCGCGCGAGCTGTACCGCGAATTCGCGTCCGGACCCGGAGCCGGGCAGGATTTCTCGGGGATCATCACCACGATCCGCACCGAGTCCGCTCGCTGAGCGAGCGCACCAACCCAGCGAGCCCACGCGCCGATGCCTGAGGGAGACACCGTGACCGAGTACGAGACGATCCTGGTCGACACGCGCGGACGGGTGGGGTGGATCACGCTGAACCGGCCCGAGGCGCTCAACGCGCTGAACTCGCAGGTGATGCGCGACATCGTCGCCGCGGCATCCGCGTTCGATGCCGACCCGCAGATCGGCGCCATCGTCGTGACGGGGTCGGAGCGCGCATTCGCCGCCGGCGCCGACATCAAGGAGATGGAGTCGCAGACCGGCCTCGACATGATCATGGGCGACCACTTCGGCGGCTGGGCCGACTTCGCCGCGGTGCGCACGCCGGTGATCGCGGCCGTGTCGGGCTATGCCCTCGGTGGTGGCTGCGAGCTGGCGATGATGTGCGACGTCATCCTCGCCGCAGACTCGGCCAAGTTCGGCCAGCCCGAGATCAACCTCGGCGTGATCCCGGGCATGGGCGGTTCGCAGCGGCTGATCCGCGCGGTCGGGTACTACAAGGCCGCCGAGCTGATCCTCACGGGTCGCATGATGGATGCCGCCGAAGCCGAGCGTGCGGGCCTGGTGTCGCGGGTCGTACCCGCCGCCGATCTGCTCGCCGAGGCGGGGAAGGTCGCCGACACGATCGCGTCGAAGTCGCTGCCGTCGCTGTATGCGGCGAAGGCGGCGCTGGATGCCGCGATGGAGACGCCGCTCGCCGAGGGCCTGCGGTTCGAGCGCCACGTCTTCGCGTCGCTGTTCGACACCGCCGACCAGAAGGAGGGCATGGCCGCCTTCCGCGAGAAGCGGTCGCCGGACTTCCAGAACCGGTGACGG
>JAUHVN010000188.1 GCA_030425055.1 Actinomycetes bacterium
ATTCACCCCGGCCGTGCGGGCCGAGACGGGGCCCGAACCCCGCCTGTGAGACGCGCGCTTCCCCCC
This sequence comes from Actinomycetes bacterium, assembly GCA_030425055.1. Taxonomy (GTDB): domain Bacteria; phylum Actinomycetota; class Actinomycetes; order Actinomycetales; family Microbacteriaceae; genus Microbacterium. Next base: position 67 of record JAUHVN010000188.1, read on the forward strand.
ATCGCGATGGGTTGCGTCACAGATGAGACGTGCCCCGGCGCGATCCATTACGCGGTTTCTCCAGAATTTCCGAGAATTCGATTGGCGCGACCCCGGTGCGAGCCGGAAGAATGCTGAATGCGCGTGATGAGAGCAAGACGCGGACGTCTCTCAGAGCGACGGCGCCGATCCCCGGCGGCGCACCCCCCGAAGGAGTCCGACCCGTGGCCGAGCACGAGACCGCCGAGCGGATCGCCGCCAGTGGCGACGCCGACCTCGTGCTGCGCACACGCTCCGGCGACCGCGACGCATACGCCGAGCTGTGGCGCCGCCACTACCGCTCGGGCATCACCGTGGCCCGGTCGATCACGTCGACCTTCGACGCCGACGACCTGGTGCAGGAGGCGTACGCGCGCATCTTCCAGTCGATCCGGCGCGGCGGCGGGCCGACCGGATCCTTCCGCGCGTACCTGTTCACCAGCATCCGCAACACTGCTGCCGCGTGGGGCCGGTCACGCCGCGAAGTCGGCATCGACGAGCTGGCCGAACTGGTCGACCCCGGTACGACCGCGCAGGCGACCGAGGACGCGCTCGACCGCAGCCTGACCCATCAGGCCTTCCGCAGCCTGCCGTCGCGGTGGCAGGAGGTGCTCTGGTACACCGAGATCGAGGGCATGAAGCCCGCTGAGGTCGCGCCCCTGCTCGGCATGACCGCCGGCAGCGTCTCGCAGCTCGCCTTCCGCGCTCGCGAGGGACTGCGCGAGGCGTGGATCCAGGTGCACCTGCGCTCGGTCGCCGACGGATCCGAGTGCCAGTACGCCATCGAGCGCCTCGGTGCGTACGAGCGCAACAACGTCGGCCGCCGCGACCGCCACCGCATCGAACGCCATCTTCACGACTGCGCCCGCTGCACGATCGTCTACGGCGAGGCGCAGGAGGCCGGGCGCCGACTCGCCCTCGTCCTGCTGCCGCTCACCGTCGGCGCGGGCGGGGCCACCGCCTACCTCGCGTCGCTGCAGGGCGGCGGGATGCCGGTCGCGACCCTCGCCGCGATGCCCTCGGGCGTCGTCGACGGCGCCGTGCTGGCCGCGGGCGCGCCCGCCGTCACGCTCGGGGCGGATGCCGCGACCGCCGGCGCCGCAGGATCGTCGGGTTCGGCCGGCGGAGGGGCGCTGTCGGTCGGCGCGCTGGCGGGCATCATCGGCGGCGGCTTCGCAGCGGCGCTCGCCGTCGCGGCCGCGCTCGTGGTGCCCGGCCTATTGAACCCCCCGGTCGCCGACGTCACGGCATCCGATATCGCGACGTCAGACACATCGACCGCGGATGCCTCCGCTCCCGCGGCGGGCACTCCCCCCGCCGACGAAGAGACCTCCGTCGACACCGAGGCCGGCACCGCGCCGCCCACGACCCGCAGCGACGCCCCCGTCACCGGCACGACCGCCCCCGACGAGACCGGACAGGCCGCGCCGGCACCGACGACGCCGTCTTCGCCCGGTGCCACGACTCCCCCGGCACCCACCACGCCGCCCACGACCCCGACCGCGCCGCCCACGACGCCGCCCGTACCGCCGGCGCCCCCGGCCGAGAGCGCGCTGCATGTGGCATCCGTGCAGTCATCCGTCGTCGGACCCCGCCAGGTCGAACTCGCCGTCGACGTGGCCGGACCCGCCGACGCGGCGGTCACGCTGCAGGTGCGCGGCACCCGCACGTCGGCGACGACCGACGCGACCGGCCACGCGACGCTGATGCTGCGTCCCTCGTTCGGCCACATCAACAACAGCAGCATCGTGACCGTGACGGCGACGGCGCCCGACGGCACGACCCAGACGATCAGCATGCCGCTCACCGACCTGGTCGACCAGACCGTCTTCGGCCGCGCCTGACCCCCCTCCCTGCGTTTCCCGTTCCCCAGATCAGGTGATCTCGCCAGGACAGGACGGTCGGGCCGCAGAACAGCCTGTCTCCGCCGGATCACCTGATCCGGCCGACGACAGGGGCGTGATCCCCCGCCGCCCTAGGATGGAAGCCATGCCTCCCGAGTCCGATCAGCCCGCGTCAGCGGCGCCCGCCGCGGGCATGGTGGAGCGCCCGGGCGTGCTCGACGTCGTCCGCCTGCTCGTCGAGCTCGCCGCGTTCGCCTCGCTCGCCATCTGGGGCTTCGCGGCGTTCCCCTTCCCCTGGAACATCGTCGCCGGCATCGGCACGCCGCTCATCGCGATCCTGGTGTGGGCGCTCTTCCTGTCTCCGCGTGCCGTCGTGAAGCTGCACCCGTTCGTTCAGGCGTTCGTCGAGCTCATGATCTACGTCGCCGTGACCGCCGCGTGGTGGAGCCTCGGCCAGCCCTGGATCGGCCTCGCGTTCGCCGTGGTCGCCGTGACCGTCGGCGTGCTCGTCGGCCGGCGCCGGTTCTCGTGAGCGACGTCGTCGCGCAGCTGCGCGAGGCCCTCGGCGACCGTGTCGACACCGACCCCGCCGCGCTGCAGGTCGCACGAGCCGACAAGTCGGGCCACGCCGCGGCATCCGCCCCGCTCGCCGTCGTGCGGGCGCGCACGGTCGACGACGTGCAGCAGACGATGCGCATCGCGACCCGCACCGGCACTCCCGTCGTCGCCCGCGGCGCGGGCACGGGCCTGGCGGGCGGCGCGAACGCGGGAGCCGGCGAGATCGCGCTTTCGCTGCGCGAGATGGACCGCATCGTCGAGGTGCGCCCCGACGACCTCATCGCCGTCGTAGAACCCGGCATCCTCAACGGCGACCTCGACCGCGCGCTCGCCGAGTACGGGCTGTGGTGGGCGCCGGATCCGGCCAGCCGCGACATCGCCACCGTCGGCGGCAACATCGCCACCGGCGCGGGCGGCCTGCTGTGCGCGAAGTACGGCGTCGTCCGCGACGCCGTCCTCGGCGTCGACCTCGTCCTCGCCGACGGCCGCCTGCTGCGACTCGGCCACCGCACCGTCAAGGGCGTCACCGGCCTCGACCTCACGTCTCTCGTCATCGGCTCGGAGGGCACGCTCGGCATCGTCGTCGGCGCGACGCTGAAGCTGCGCCGCCGGGTTCCCGGCGACGTGCACACCATCGCGGCGGTGTTCCCCGACGTGCGCGCAGCGGCCGAGGCCTCGGCTGCGGTGACGGCCGCCGGCATCCAGCCCGCCATCATGGAGCTGATGGATGCCGCCTGCCTGGCGGCCGTGCATGCCCTTCTCGGCATGCAAGCCCCGCCCGCCGGGACCGCCCAGCTGACGCTGCAGACCGACGGGCCCGCCTCGGCCGACGAGGCCGAGGCGATCGCGGAACTCCTGCGCCGGCGCGGCGGCGAGGTCGCCGTCTCGGCCGACCCCGCCGAGGGTGAGCGGCTGCTGCGCATCCGCAGGTCGATGCACCCGGCGATGGAGACCCTCGGCACGACGCTCATCGAAGACGTCTCGGTGCCCCGCAGCGCTCTGCCCGCGATGTTCGACGAGATCGCCCGTATCGAGCGCGCCTACGGCATCGTGATCCCGACCGTCGCGCACGCCGGCGACGGCAATCTGCACCCCAACTTCGTCTTCGACGCCGAGCCCGATGCCGCCGGCATCGTCGCGGTGCCGCCGGCGGTGTGGGATGCCGCCGACGAGCTGTTCCGCGCCGCGCTGCGGCTGGGCGGCACCCTCACCGGCGAGCACGGCGTCGGCGTGCTCAAGAGCCGGTGGCTCGCCGACGAGCTCGGCGACGACCAGTGGGAGCTGCAGCGGCAGATCACGCGTGTGTTCGACCCGGCGGGCATCCTCAACCCTGGCAAGGTCTTCGCGCGCTGAGCTGGGACCGGACGGCCGTTGCGTGCGCGCGCGGTGTGCGATAAGCATGATCCGCGCCTGCGGGGGAACGCGGCGTCCGATTCTCGACCGATAGGGCCCCGCCGTGCCGACATCCGCAACTCGCCCGATCATGCTGGTTCTGTCGCTCGCGGCCGTCGTCACCGTCGGGCTGGCCGCATGCGCGAGTCCCGAACCCGATGCCTCTCCGTCGCCGACGACAGCCGGCGGCGCCCTCTCCGTCGTGGAGGACGAGCTCGGCGGCAACGTGGGCGACGCGCTCGGCACGGCCGCGACCGAGGCATTCGGCGAGGTCAGTGCTCCGGGCGCGGTCATGGCGATCCGCACTCCCGCAGGAACATGGTCGGCGACGATCGGCCACGAGGACTGGGACGAGACCATGCCCATGGCGGCCGACGTCCACCAGCGGATCGGAAGCGTGACCAAGACCTTCACCATCACCGCTTTGCTGCAGCTCGCAGAGAGTGGCCGTCTGTCGCTCGACGATCCCATCGAGATGTATGTACCCGGGATGCCCAATGGCGACGCGACGCTGTACGATCTCGCCGCGATGCGCAGCGGCATCCCGTCGTACACCTTCGATCAGTCCTTCCAGGACACGCTCTTCGGCGATCCGAACCACGTATGGACCCCGCAGGAACTGGTCGACCTCGTCAAGGGGACAAAGCCGATGTATCCGCCGGGTGCCAAGACCTTCTACTCGAACACGAACACCGTGCTGCTGGGCATGGTCATCGAACAGGTCGCGGGAGCGCCCATCGATGAGGTCATTCGCGAGCAGATCGCCGATCCTCTCGGGCTGTCCGCCACCCTCTTCCCGACGGATGCCTCGTTCCCCGAGCCGCACGCCCACGGGTACACGACCCAGGGAACCGATGACAAGCTGCCGGTCGAGGCGACGGACTGGAATCCGTCGTGGGGGTGGTCGGCGGGCGCGATGATCTCCGACCTCGAGGACCTCCTGACTTGGGGCGAGGCGCTGGCGACTGGAGAGGGGATGCTGTCACCGGAGTGGCAGGCGACGCGTCTGGAGTCGTTCGACTTCGACGTGCCCGTGTACCTCGGGCCCGGCCAGGACGCCTCGCAGTCGGCGGCGCGGGCCTACGGCCTCGGCCTCGGCCTCGCTCTCGGCTGGTACGGCCACGCGGGTGAGCTGCCTGGGTACAACACTGTTGTGCAGCACCACATCGAGTCGGGGACCACGCTCGTGGTCATGGTCGACAGCGACATCAAGGCGGGAGAGTGTCCAGCCGACGCGCCGACCACACAGGGCGGTCGCACGACCGGCCCCTGCGATGACCCGGCCGTCACGATCGCCAACGCGCTCGCGGACGCCGTCGGCCACCCGCTCGTCGAATCGGGAAGCTGAGGGCCTGCACCGCGTTCGACGGGTACCCCGACACTCGAACTCGATCCGCTGCGACGACTCGCGCTCACCGCGCGCACGCGGATCCGCGCCGATCTCGGCCGTTCCCTGCCCCGCTAGAGCCCCTGCCACTCCGGCTTGTTCGCGAAGGTGTACCGGTAGTAGTCCGCGAAGCGCAGCTGCGCGGCGGCGGCTTCGTCGACGACGACCGTGACGTGCGGATGCAGCTGGATGGCCGAGCCGGGCAGCGACGCGGTGACCGGCCCCTCGACCGCGCCCGCGACGGCGGCTGCCTTGCCCGGCCCGAAAGCGAGCAGCACGAGGTGGCGCGCGCGCAGGATCGTGCCGAGGCCCTGCGTGATGCAGTGACGCGGCACGTCGTCGACCGAGTCGAAGAACCGCGCGTTGTCTTCCCGCGTCTGCTCGGTGAGGGTCTTCACGCGAGTGAGCGAGCCGAACGACGACCCGGGCTCGTTGAAGCCGATGTGACCGTCGGTGCCGACGCCGAGGATCTGCAGGTCGACGCCGCCCGCGGCCTCGATCGCCCGCTCGTAGTCGTCGCCGGCATGCTCGATGCCGTCGAGCGATCCGTCGGGCACGTGGATCAGTTCCGGATCGAGCCCGAGCGGC
>JAUHVN010000189.1 GCA_030425055.1 Actinomycetes bacterium
CATCGCGGCCCTGCGCGAACTCGTGCACCTCGGCGTCGAAGGCGCGATCGTCGGCAAGGCGCTGTATTCGGGCGCCTTCACCCTCGCCGAGGCCCTCGACGTGGCCGGGCGGTGACCTCGCACGGCGATTCCGCCGGTGTGCCCTGGGAGGGGCGCAGCTTCGACGCGAACCCTCATGCGTCCGACGACGGCTCGGCCGAGCCGGCTCTCGCGGCGGCCTTGGCCGCCTTCCGCTCGGGCGACGGGTCGCAGCAGCAGGTCGTCGACGCCGTGCGCAGTGCACGGCTGCTGATCCCTCTCGTCGCCGAGAAGGGCGACGAGGGCATCGGCGCCCACGGCCTGCCCGTCGACAAGACCCAGGAGCTCGCGATCGCGACGGTGGCCGCCCCCGACGGACGTCGCGTGCTGCCGGTGTTCACCGCGGTCGACGCGATGGCGCGGTGGGATGCCGGCGCCCGCCCGATCCCGGCCGACGGCCGACGTGTGGCGCTGTCGGCTTCGGCGGACGACACCGACCTCGTCGTGATCGACCCCGGCTCCGACACCGAGTTCGTGCTGCGGCGTCCTGCCGTGTGGGCGATCGCACAGGACCAGCCGTGGGAGCCGGCCGCGACGTCGCCCGAGGTGTACGCCGGTCTGCAGGAGAGCATCGGCGGCGAGCTGGCCGTGCTCGACCTCGCGGTCGAACCGGGTGACCCGCAGGCGCGCCTGCGCGGTCCCGAGCTGATCGTGCGGCTGCATCTGATCCAGGGCCTCGAGGCCGACGAGCTGGACGCGGTCCTCGCGCGGCTCGCGAAACGATGGGCGTCCGACGACCGCATCGCGGTGCTCGTCGACTCGCTCACGGTGAAGCTGGTGCGCGCCCGCTGACCTTGTGCCGCGCCGACGCGCGCGCCAGACTCGGGCCTCGGGAGGCCCGATCATGCCCGATGAAGCGAAGCGTGCGTCCGTCGCCGCACTCGAGGTCGCCACGCGTGCCGCCGAACGCTACCTCGAAGGACTCGACGAGCGGTCCATCCCGGCCTCCATCGGCATCGACGAGGTCAAGGACGCCCTCGGCCGCGATCTGCCCGAGCACGGTGAACCGCCCGCGGAGGTGATCGAGCGGCTCGTGCGCGGCTCCGAACCGGGCCTCATCGCGATCCCCAATCCCCGGTTCTTCGGCTGGGTGATGGGCGGCACGCAGCCCGCCGCGATCGCCGCGGACTGGCTCGTCTCGGCGTGGGACCAGAACACGGGCATGCGCGACATCACGCCGGGCACCGTCGGCGCCGAGGAACTCGCCGCCGCATGGATCATCGATCTGCTGGGTCTGCCGGCGCAGGCCGAGGTCGCTTTCGTGACCGGCGGCATGATGGCCAACTTCACGTGTCTCACCGCGGCGCGCGACGAGGTGCTGCGCCGGGCCGGGCACAACGTCGCCGAGAAGGGACTTGCGGGATGCCCGCCGGTGCGGGTGCTCGTCGGCGCCGAGCGGCACGACACCGTCGACAAGTCGCTGCGGCTGCTCGGGCTCGGCGCAGCGGTGGCGGTCGACGCTGACGATCAAGGGCGTATCCGGGTCGATGCGCTCGAGCGCGAGCTGGCGAGAGGAGAGGGGCCGACGATCGTCGCGCTTCAAGCGGGCAACGTGCACTCCGGCGCGTTCGACCCGTTCGACGCGGCGATCGACGCCGCGCACGCGGCCGGTGCGTGGGTGCACATCGACGGGGCGTTCGGCCTGTGGGCGGCGGCATCCCCGCGTCTGCGCGGCCTCACGCGCGCGATCGAGCGAGCCGACTCGTGGGCCACCGATGCGCACAAGACGCTCAGCGTGCCGTACGACTGCGGGGTGGCGATCGTCGCCGACCGCGCCGCGATGCGCGCGGCGATGGGCGTGAGCGGCGCGTACCTGAGCGTCACCGACTCCGAAGAGCACCTCGATCCGTACCACCGCACGCCTGAGCTCTCGCGCCGCGCCCGAGGCGTGCCGACGTGGGCGGCGCTGCGCGCGATGGGCCGCTCGGGCACGATCGCCCTCGTCGATCGCCTCGCCGGGTCGGCGTCGGCGCTGGCCACGGGACTGGCCGGCATGCCCGGAGTCGAGGTGCTCAACGACGTCGTCTTCACGCAGGTGTGCATCGCGCTCGAGGACGACGACCGCACGGCCGCGCTCGGCGAGGCGCTGCGTGCCGGCGGTGAGGCGTTCGCGTCGTCGTCGCGCTGGCGCGACCGGGGCGTGCTGCGCTTCTCGGTCAGCAACTGGGGCACCGATCAGGTCGCGGTCGACCGGACACTCGCCGCGGTGCGCCGCGCCCTCTCAAGCATCTGACTTCGACCGCGCCGAACGGCGGGTCGCACGCCCCGGCATCCGCGTTTCAGCGCGGTCGAACGGGGGGGGGAATCCGATACCGCGTCAAGTGACCGGGCCGGTCCACTTCTCGCCGGGGCCCTGACCGATCGGGTCGGGGATGACGGATGCCTCGCGGAACGCGAGCTGCAGCGAGCGCAGGCCGTCGCGCAGCGACCGCGCGTGCATGTCGCTGATCTCGGGGGCTCCGGCCGTGATGAGACCGGCGAGCGCGTTGATGAGCTTGCGCGCCTCGTCGAGATCGGTCTGATTCGCGGGGTCGTCGGCGAGCCCGACCTTGACGGCGGCAGCGCTCATGAGGTGCACCGCGGTCGTCGTGATGACCTCGACGGCGGGCACGTCGGCGATGTCGCGCGTGGCGGATGCCGCCGCTTCGGCTTCGCGGTCCCACCGCGCCTGGCGGTCGGTGTCGGCCTGCGGGCCGCCGCCCGCGTCCGGAATCGTCGTCACGGGCATCCCTCTGGTAGACTTCAGCGGGCTCCGGAGTGTTCTGCTCCGGAAACAAAGAGGATCACATCCCACCCGCGCTTGCCGCTTCAGGCTACCGGGTCTCGCGCTCCGCCCCGAATCGCTCTGCGTCGGGGTAGTCAGGGTGCGGAAGCCGGCGCTCGTGCGTCGTGCCGGGTGGAGTCGATCCCCGGCCGCGATGCATCCCGTGTCGCGGCGGCACATCCGCACGAAGAGGAGTTCCGCATCAGCGATCCCCGCATCAATGAGCGCATTCGCGTGCCCGAGGTCCGACTCGTCGGACCGAACGGCGAGCAGGTCGGCATCGTCCGGCTCGAAGTCGCTCTGCGTCTGGCACAGGAGGCCGACCTCGACCTGGTCGAGGTCGCTGCCAACTCGAAGCCCCCGGTGGCCAAGATCATGGACTACGGGAAGTTCAAGTACGAGGCCGCTCAGAAGGCCAAGGAAGCCCGTCGCAACCAGGCCAACACCGTCCTCAAGGAGGTGCGGTTCCGGCTCAAGATCGAGGCCCACGACTACATCACCAAGCTCAAGCGGGCCGAGGGCTTCCTCAAGGCCGGCGACAAGGTGAAGGCCATGATCCTGTTCCGCGGCCGTGAGCAGTCCCGCCCCGAGCAGGGCGTGCGCCTGCTGCGCAAGTTCGCCGAGGACGTCGCCGAGTTCGGCACGGTCGAGTCGAACCCGACGATCGACGGCCGCAACATGACGATGGTGATCGCACCGCACAAGAACAAGTCCGAGGCGAAGGCGGAGCAGAACGCTCAGCGCGCCGCCAACCGCGAGGCCGCGCGCTCGGCGCGCACCACCGCCGGGTCCGAGTAGGACCCCCGCACACTCCCGCCGAAGGGCGGGGTACGACTCCCGCCCGGGCGGGACGCACAACGAAGGAAGAAGAAGATGCCGAAGCAGAAGACCCACTCGGGCTCCAAGAAGCGCTTCAAGGTCACCGGGACCGGCAAGCTCAAGAAGCAGCAGGCCGGAATGCGCCACAACCTCGAGGGCAAGTCGAGCCGCCGCACCCGCCGCCTGAACCAGGACCAGGTGCTGTCGAAGGCAGACACCAAGGTCGCGAAGAAGCTCCTCGGGCGCTGACGCGCGCGATCGCACGATAGGAACGAAACGAAATGGCTAGAGTCAAGCGGGCCGTCAACGCCCACAAGAAGCGTCGCGTCATCCTCGAGCGCGCCTCCGGTTACCGGGGTCAGCGTTCGCGTCTGTACCGCAAGGCGAAGGAGCAGGTCACCCACTCGCTCGTCTACGCGTACCGCGACCGCCGCAAGCGCAAGGGCGATTTCCGCCGCCTGTGGATCCAGCGCATCAACGCCGCGAGCCGCCAGAACGGCCTCACCTACAACCGCTTCATGCAGGGCCTCGGCCTTGCGGGCGTGCAGGTCGACCGCCGCATGCTGGCCGAGCTGGCCGTCAACGAGCCGGCCGTGTTCGCGTCGCTCGTCGAGACCGCCAAGAAGGCGCTGCCCGAGAACGTCAACGCTGCCAAGTCGGCGTAGCGCGACACTCCGCACGACAAGGGGCGTCTCCTCCCGGGGGGCGCCCCTTGTGCATGCCTAGACTGAAGGCGTGCTGGAGAACCCCCGGTCGCCGCGCGTGCGCGCCGTCGCGAAGCTCACCAAGCGCAGCGCGCGCCAGGAGACCGGGCTGTTCCTGCTCGAAGGCCCGCAGGCCGCGCGCGAGGTGATCGCCTACCGCGCCGACTCGGTGGTCGAGCTGTTCGCGACGCCGACCGCGCTCGAGAAGCACGCCGACGTGCGCGACGCCGCTCGGGATGCCGGCATCGAGGTCGTGTTCGCGAGCGAGGACGTCATCGACGCGATGGCCGACACGGTCACGCCGCAGGGGATCGTCGCGGTCGCGCGGCAGACCCCCACGAGCGTGCGCGACGTGTTCGCGGCATCCCCTCGACTCGTCGCGATCTGCGAGCAGGTGCGCGATCCGGGCAACCTCGGCACGATCATCCGGGCAGCCGATGCCGCCGGCGCCGACGCCGTCGTCCTCACCGGCCGCACCGTCGACCCGTACAACCCGAAGGTGGTGCGCGCGACCACCGGGTCGCTGTTCCACCTGCCGATCGCCCTCGGCATCGACCTCGCGACCGCGGTCGAGCGCGCGCATGCCGCGGGCGTGCGCGTCGTCGCGGCCGACATCGACGGCGACGACTTCCTCGCGCAGCGCGACCTGCTCGCCGAGCCCACCGCGTGGCTGTTCGGCAACGAGGCGCGCGGCCTCGACGACGACGCGCTGGCGCTCGCCGACCTATCGGTGCGCCTGCCGATCTACGGCCGGGCCGAGTCGCTCAACCTCGCGACCGCGGCCAGCGTCTGCCTGTACGAGACGGCCTTCGCCCAGCGCGCGGCGCGGGGCGCATGATCCGTTCCGCGCCTGTTACGACTCGGTAAAGGTCGCGTCAACCCCGGTGTATCGGCGCGTGGGGCATGCCAGGCTGGCGGAATGGCGACACCGGATGCCCCTTCTCCCGCGGCGCGGACGTCGAACATCAACGTGCGACGCGGCGAGCCTCTCGTCGTGATCGAGCACGTCGACAAGCACTTCGGCGACCTGCATGTCCTGCAGGACATCAACACCGTCGTCAACCGCGGCGAGGTCGTCGTCGTGATCGGCCCATCGGGATCGGGCAAGTCGACGCTGTGCCGTGCGATCAACCGCCTCGAGACGATCGACTCGGGCCTCATCCAGATCGACGGCGTGCCCCTGCCCGAGGAGGGCAAGGCGCTGGCGACCCTGCGCGCCGACGTCGGCATGGTGTTCCAGTCGTTCAACCTCTTCGCCCACAAGACGGTGCTCGAGAACGTCACGCTCGGCCCGATCCGCGTACGGGGCCTCAAGAAGAAGGCGGCCGAAGAGAAGGCGATGGCGCTGCTGGACCGCGTCGGCGTCGCCAACCAGGCCAAGAAGATGCCCGCCCAGCTCTCGGGCGGCCAGCAGCAGCGCGTGGCGATCGCCCGCTCCCTCGCGATGGATCCGAAGCTCATCCTCATGGACGAGCCGACCAGCGCC
>JAUHVN010000190.1 GCA_030425055.1 Actinomycetes bacterium
CGACGGCGACCGCGGTCAGGTACCTGCTGCAGCTGCTGGCCGAGAAGGCGCCCGGCAACTCGGTCGAGGTGCGCGTGCCGCCGTTCGGCGCGGTGCAGGTCGTCGAAGGTCCGCGCCACACCCGCGGCACGCCGCCCAATGTGGTCGAGACCGACCCCGCCACCTGGATCGCGCTCGCGACGGGCGCCGAGCAGTGGGCGGATGCCGCAGCCGCCGGCCGCATCGCGGCATCCGGCATCCGCGCCGACATCTCCGACCTGCTGCCGCTGCGCCCCTGACCCCACCCGCCGACCCCGACTCGGCGAGGCCGGCGCACCCGCACGGTGGGACAATGGGCGCATGGGACGCGCGGGCACCGCCACCCCCGGCGAAAGCGACGACACGGGCCACGAGCATGTGGTCGACGAGGAGTGGCAGGCGGCCGCCGTTCGCCGCGCTCCGCGCCACGGCCGCATCATCGCCGTCGGCCTGCTCGTCGGCTTCACCGGAGCCATCGTGCACACCGCCGCCGCCGTCGGCACCGCAGAGCCCGGCAATCCCTACGCGACGGGTGTGTCCGGGGTCCTGCGCACCTTCGGCGTGCTCGCGGCGGTCTGGGTCGGCGTGTGTCTGCTCGTGGCCACGACGGTCGTCATCGTGCTGGATCGCTCGCTCGGCCGACGCAGTCGTCCGGTCGTCACCGATCACAGCGTGGCGCTGACCGACGACCTCACCTCGCCCGTCACCGACGAGATCCCGCGATGGGTGCGCGACGCCGAAGACATCGAGGGCGCCCCCCGGGCCGGTGCCCGCCCGCGGCCGCCCGAGGGATAATCGACGTATGCCCGAATCGCCGACACCACCTCCGTCCGCCGGCGGCGCTTCGCACGAGGAGCGCGTGAGCGTGCGACGGGCGCCCAAGTTCGGTGTGTTCCTCGCGGCCGGCGCCGCCGTCGGCATCCTGCTGGCGCTCATCCTGACGTTCGCGTTCGACGGTTCCGCCTTCGTGAGCCCGAACACGGGTGTCGAGTACTCGACCGGTCAGGTCTTCGGATTCCTGCTGCTCGTCTGCATCCCGGTCTTCCTCGCGATCGCCGCCGCCGTCGCGCTCGTCTTCGACCGCCGGTCGCGTCGCCGCACGCACGAGGTCGTGATCGACCACGAGTCGGTGCACGACGAGCACGGCGCCGACTGATCGGCCGCCGCCGCGCGCTCAGGCGAGCTCGGCGATGATCGGGTGGATCGCGGCGTCGAACGCCGCGACGTCGCCGCGCAGGCCGTCGGTGACCGCGACCGTGAGCGACCCGATCCACCACACGCCCCGCTGAGTGAGCGGCAGCACCTGCACGTTGAGCTCGAACGAGTGCGCCCGTCGCCCGACCTGGCGTTCGTGCTCGGCGATCGCACTCGCGTACGCGCGATAGGCGGTGCCGCTGCCCGCGCGGGCGTCGCGGCGGTACCGGGCGTGAGCCGACTGCGAGAACGCCCGCGCCTCGGCGGCATGCGGGGTGATCGCGGCGCGCAGCACCTCAGCGCCCTCGACGGGCAGCGCGAGGAGCGTCTCGAACCCGTCGACCAGATCGAGCGGAACCGTCGACGGATGCGCCTGCGGCTCGACGGTCATCGCCCAGTACTCGCGCCACTGCCGCTCCAATAGCGACTGCGCCTGCTCGTCGCGGTGGTTCTCGCGGGGCGGGATGCCGCGCAGGTGGGGAAGCTCGTCGGGTGAGCTGATTCCGAGCACCTGGCGCAGGTAGAGGGCAACCAGAACGGGCTCACCCGCGTCCTCGCGGATCAGCCACTCGGGAGTCCCAGCGCCCGCCATGCCGACATTGTAGGACGGGGCCCGAGTGCCCGAGTCGGCGCGGGCGTCGGCCCCGCGGCTCCCGGGTAGGCTGGTCGCGTGGGCTCACCCTCCTCCGACGCGCCGGCGAACCCGTATACCCAGGCGGGCGTCGACACCGCAGCCGGCGACCTCGCCGTCGAACTCATGAAGTCCGCCGTGCGGCGCACGCACGGCCCCGAGGTGCTCGGCGGCGTCGGCGGATTCGCCGGCCTCTTCGACGCGTCCGCTCTGCGCGCCTACACGAAGCCGCTGCTCGCGACGAGCACCGACGGCGTGGGCACCAAGGTCGCCATCGCGCAGGCCATCGACAAGCACGACACCATCGGCCTCGACCTCGTCGGCATGGTGATCGACGACATCGCCGTCGTCGGCGCACGACCGCTCTTCATGACCGACTACATCGCGTGCGGCAAGCTCGTGCCCGAGCGCATCGCCGACATCGTCCGCGGCATCGCGGCCGGCTGCGCCGAGACCGGCACGGCCCTCGTCGGCGGCGAGACGGCGGAGCACCCGGGGCTCCTCGGCATCGACGACTACGACGTCGCGGGCGCGGCCACCGGCGTCGTCGAGGCCGACAAGATGCTCGGCGCCGAGCGCGTGCAGGACGGCGACGTCGTGCTCGCGCTCGCCTCGAGCGGACTGCACTCCAACGGGTACTCGCTCGTACGCCACATCGTCGCGCGCTCGGGCATCCAGTACGGCGACAACGCCGCCGACTTCGGCACTACGTGGGGCGAGGCGCTGCTCGAGCCGACCCGCCTCTACACCCAGCCGCTGCTGCGGCTGATCGCCGGCACCGGCGGCGCCGTCCACTCGCTGAGCCACGTCACCGGCGGCGGCATCGCCGCGAACCTCGCCCGTGTGCTGCCGCGGGATGCCTGGGTCGACGTCGACCGCTCCACGTGGTCGCCGCCGCCCGTGTTCCGCGTTCTCGCCGATCTCGGCGGCCACGACCTCGCCAGCACCGAGTCGACGTGGAACCTCGGCATCGGCTTCTTCGCGGTCGTCGACGCGTCGTCGGCGGATGCCGCGGTCACAGCACTCGCCGAAGACGGCATCGCCGCGTGGCAGGTCGGCACCGTGAGTACGGGCGCGCGCCCCGACGGCGACTTCGAACAGGGCGCGAAGGGCGTCGACGGCGGAGCGGTGCGACTGGTCGGCTCGTACGCCGACACCATGACGGACGGAGCGCGGTAGCGACCATGTGCGGCATCGTCGGAATGGTCGGGCGCGGACCCGTCAACCAGGAGATCTACGACTCCCTGCTGCTGCTTCAGCACCGCGGACAGGACTCGACCGGCATCGCGACGGCCGAGCCGAGCGGCGTGTTCCACGTGACGAAGGCGAAGGGCCAGGTGCGCGAGGCGTTCCGCACGCGCGACATGCGGGCACTCCTCGGCAACCTCGGCCTCGGTCACGTGCGCTACGCGACGAAGGGCACCGCCTCGAGTGAGGAGGAGGCCCAGCCGTTCTATGTGAACGCGCCGTACGGCATCGTCCTCGTGCACAACGGCAACCTCACCAACACGCGTGAGCTGACCGACGAGCTGTTCCACAAGGACCGCCGGCACCTCAACACCAGCTCCGACACCGAGCTGCTGGTGAACGTGCTCGCCAACGAGCTGCAGTCGTCGATATCGGGACTCGAGCTCGGCCCCGATCAGATCTTCGACGCCGTCGCCCGCGTGCACGAGCGCGCCGAGGGCTCGTATGCCGCCATCGCGCTGATCGCCGGCTACGGGCTGCTCGCGTTCCGCGACCCGTTCGGCATCCGTCCGCTGATCCTCGGCACGCGAAAGAACGCCGACGGCTCGTACGAGTGGGTCGTCACCAGCGAGTCGCTCGTGCTCGAGAATGGCGAGTTCGAGGTGGTGCGGGACGTCATGCCGGGCGAGGCTGTCTTCGTCGATCTCGAGGGGCATCTGCACACGCGTCAGTGCGCGACCGACCCGAAGCTCGTGCCGTGCTCGTTCGAGTACGTGTACCTCGCGCGCCCCGACTCGGTGATGAACGGCATCTCGGTCTATGAGGCGCGCCTGCGGCTGGGGGAGCGCCTGGCCGACACGATCGCGAAGTACACGCCGAAGGGCTCGATCGACGTCGTCATGCCGATCCCCGACTCATCGCGGCCGGCCGCGATGCAGGTGGCGCGCAAGCTCGGCCTCGAGTACCGCGAGGGTTTCTACAAGAACCGCTACATCGGCCGGACGTTCATCATGCCGGGCCAGGCGGTGCGCAAGAAGAGCGTGCGGCAGAAGCTCAACGCGATGTCGAGCGAGTTCAAGGGCAAGAACGTCCTGCTCATCGACGACTCCATCGTGCGCGGCACGACGTCGAAGGAGATCATCCAGATGGCGCGGGATGCCGGCGCCAAGTCGGTCACGTTCGCCTCGGCGGCGCCGCCGGTGCGCTACCCGCACGTCTACGGCATCAACATGCCCTCGCGCAGCGAGCTGGTCGCGCACGGCCGCACGATTCCGCAGATCGCGGAGGAGCTCGGCGCCGACTACATGGTCTACCAGGAGGTCGAGGACCTGAAGGCCGCGATCCTCGAGGGATCGGACGTCGACGATCTCGACATGAGCTGCTTCGACGGCCGCTACGTCACCGGGTCGGTCACCGAGGAGTACCTGGCCTGGGTAGAGGGCACCCAGGAGAGTTGACGCGAGCCGGAGCAATGCCGCGCAGCGGCGTTGATGCGGCTCGGGTCAAGGTCGCCCTTCGATACGCGCTTCGCGCTACTCAGGAACCGTGCCGGCGCGCAGCGCCGGTGTATCGAGACCCCGCCGATCACAGATCCAGGTGGAACTCCTCGATGAGGTGGTCGACGACGGCGCGCATCTGCTGATCGCGGTCGTGCCCCGCCTCGCGCGATGCCGCGGCGACCGCGCGCTGGCGCGTCGACGACGTGCCGTTCGCCGCGATCTCACGCACACGCTGCACCTCTTCCAGGCACTCGAGGGCGACGGCATCCTCTTCGACGAGCCGGATCAGCTCGTCGGCGAGTTGCGGGAAGGCGACGATCTCGCCCACGCCGAAGTCGATGAGTCCCTCGTCGACGCCGTAGCGCTGCGCGCGCCAGCGGTTCTCGGCGATGAGGAAGCGCCCGTAGCTGCGCCAGCGCTGGTTGCGGGTGCGCAGGCCCCACAGCATCCGCAGCAGCGACTGGGTGAGCGCGGCGAGGGTCAGTGCGTCCTCGAGCCGCGGCGAGACGTCCATGATGCGCGTCTCGAGCGTCGGGTACTGGTGCGAGGGGCGGATGTCCCACCAGATCTTCGAGGTGTCCTCGATGAGGCCGAGGTCTTCGATGACGCCCACGGTGCGCTGGTACTCGGCCCAGCTCGCGAACTCGGGCGGCAGACCGGTGCGGGGCAGGTTGTCGAAGACCGAGATGCGATACGACTGCAGGCCGGTGTCCTCGCCCTGCCAGAACGGCGACGAGCACGACATCGCGAGCAGGTGGGGCAGGAAGTACGACATCTGCCGCATCAGGTCGATCCGCAGCGCGTCGTCGTCGATGCCGACGTGCACGTGGCATCCGCAGATCAGCAGTCGGCGCGCGACGCCGGCCAGGTCGCGGTTGAGCGCGTGGTAGCGGTCCTTGTCGGTGTGTGCCTGCTCTTTCCAGTCGGCGAGCGGATGGCACGACACCGCGATCGGTGCCAGCCCGTGGCGTGCGGCGTGGCTCGCGATCGTGCTGCGCAGCCGGCGCAGCTCCTCACGGGCCTCACCGATGTTCGCGCAGACCTTCGTGCCGATCTCGACCTGGCACTGCAGGAACTCTGGGCTCACCTGGTCGGCGAGGTCGCTGCGGCATGAATCGATGAAGCCTTCAGGAGCCTCGGCGAGCGCGCGCGAATCCACATCGACGAGGAGGTATTCCTCTTCGATCCCGAGGGAGAACGCGGGTCGGTCCACGGTCAGCCGCCGCGAGCGTCTCGAGCTAGGCCTTCTCTAGCTCGTCCTCGTCTTCGTCGGCATATTCGTCGGCCCACTTGTCGACGTATGCGTCCTCGTCGGACTT
>JAUHVN010000191.1 GCA_030425055.1 Actinomycetes bacterium
TAGAGTGCAAGCACGGTAGTTGTTTTGCTGTGGCAGCTACCGGCATGTGATTGCAGGACACTCTTGGTGCAAGGGACAAGGGCCGGTCGGGAGCCTCTCCGACCGGCCCTGACCCGTTTCCGGGGGGTTGGTCGAGGCATCGCCTCCTCCCCAATGCAGTAGTCGCGGCCGAATCGGCGGGTTATCCACATTTCGCCTCTGATCAGGTTTTCATCTCCTTCAATGTCGGGACCCCCGAGCATGATGAAGGTATGGATTTCCCGCTCGAAGCACTTCGCGACACCGTCGCTGAGCTGGGCGGGATCCTCGGCGCAGCGCTCGACGGAACAACGCCCCGCAGCCTCTCCGACACGGATCTGATCGACTCGCTCCGGCTCGCCGAGGACCTCGGCCGGTGGACGGACGCCGCGCGAGTCGCCCTCGCCGGCGAGGTCGGACGCCGCAGCGAGGCCGACCTCGGCGATAACAGCATCACGACGCGGTACGGCACGCGGGATGCCGCCGATCTGGTCGAGCGCGTCACGCACGTGTCGGCTGCGACCGCGCGCGAGCGAATCCGCACGGCACGTGCCATCACCCCGAGGAAGACTCTGACCGGCGCTGACCGGCCCGCGCCGCTCGACCGCGCACGCGAGGAGTTCACGGCGGGCCGGCTCAGCCTCGACGCCCTCACCACGATCGTCAACGCGCTGCGACCATTGCAGGGCCGTTGCGGAGCCGACGAACTCGCGGCGGCAGAGCTCGAACTCGTGCACGCGGCGACGGGCGACCCCGCACGCGACGGCGGTTCCGACGACGAGGGAGCGCCGCCCTGCAGCATCCACGAACTGCGGATCATGGCGCAGACCTGGGCGCTCTTCCTCGACCCCGACGGGACGCTTCCCGGAGAGACGATCGAGCGGCTGCGCGCGTTTCGTCTCGGCCGCGAGCGCAACGGCCTGTTCCCCCTGCGCGGCAACGTCACCGCCGATGTCGCTGCCCAGCTGCAGCGACTGCTCGACGCCCACACGAACCCGCGCAGCGACGACCGCGGACCGCGGTTCACCGATCCCGCGGCGAGCGGGCCTGCCGACTCAGAGGCATCCGACGTCGACATCCGCGACGGGCGAACGGCCGACCAGAAGCGGCACGACGCGTTCGCGGCGATCCTCGGCGCGGCTGCCTCAGCCGTCGACGCACCGCGCCTCGGCGGAGCGGCACCCACCCTCGTCGTCACCGTCGCCGAAGACCAGCTGCATCGCCCCGACGGCGTCGCGTTCGTCGACGGGCCCGACGGCGCCACCCCCGTGCCTGCCGCGTTCGCGCGACACATCGGCTGCGACGGCGCGATCCACCGGGTCGTCTTCGACGAGCGCGGCGCCATCGTGCAGCTCACTGTGCACGACCGGGTGTTCAACCGTCGCCAGCGTCGGGCGATCACGGCAAGAGACGGCGGATGCATCATCCCCGGATGCCGCGTACGCGCCGCGTGGTGCGAAGTCCATCATGTGGTCGAGGCGTCACGCGGCGGCCCGACCTCGGTCGACAACGGCGTGCTGCTGTGCTGGCACCACCACCGGACGATCGAGACCAACGGCTGGCTGATCCGGATGACCGAGGGCATGCCGCAGGTCAGACCGCCGACGTGGGTCGATCCCCGACGACGATGGCGACCCGCGAACCGGGCGATGCACGTCGAGCTCGAGCGCGCGCGAGCCGCCTCGGCGTGACCGCGCGCCGGCGTGCGGCCCCGCGCCGGCGTGCGCAGGTCAGACCCCGCCGCCGCCACCACCGCCGCCGCCGCCACCGGCCGAGCCGCCGCCGCTCGATCCGCCCGACGTCGACGACGACGATGCGGTGCTCGCCGACAGCGACGAGATGCCCGACGAGAATGACGACGCACTGAAGCCGTGCGTGCCGGTGTACCAGTACGGCGAGTTGCCCGCGCCGTAGAGGATCGCGAGCTCCTTCGCCCACTCCTTCTCCTGGCCGAACACCACGGCGTAGGGCAGCAGCACCTCGTACAGGCGCAGCATCTGGCGAGGATCGTTCGTGTCGACGTGCACGCGCTCTGCTCCGCGCGGGGACTGCAGCATACGGATCCGGTCGGCCTCGGCCCACTCGATGAACATCTGCAGGCCCTTGAGGTGGTCGCGCACCTCCGCACCCTTC
The DNA here is from genome assembly GCA_030425055.1 of Actinomycetes bacterium. Lineage (GTDB taxonomy): Bacteria > Actinomycetota > Actinomycetes > Actinomycetales > Microbacteriaceae > Microbacterium. The sequence continues at coordinate 2,152 of JAUHVN010000191.1, forward strand.
GCACTCAGCGGCCGATGCGAGATGAGCGTGATCGTGATGAAGACCACCAGCGCCGCGATCATCATGAACCCGATCGGGATGAGCGCGTCGACACCGTTCTCGATCGCGAAGAACCCGAAGACCCACACCAGAGCGGCCGCGGCCGCCGCCGCGAGCACCGGCCCGCCGCGCGCGAGCGGCGATACGTGCCGGCGCAGCCCGTTGGCTTCCAGCGCCTGGTCGGCGGCCTTGAGGATCCGCTGCGCCGCCGATGACAGCCGCGTGTCGCGCTTGCCGAACTCGAACTCCATGCCCGGCATCATGATCGAGCCGAACAGCCCGCGCAGCAGCATCCGCCCGTCGCCGTCGGCGCGCGACGGGTCGAGCAGCAGCGCCTTCAGGTGCACGCCACCCCAGAACTTGCGCTTGCCTTCGATGATCCGGATGCTGCCGACCACGGCCTGCTCGAGCACTTCGGCGGGGATCGCCTTGGCCTTCTTGCCGAGCAGCACCGCGCTCTCGAGCGCATCGATGCCCGGCGGCGGCTCGTACTCGGCGATGATCGTCGGGCGCCCCGGCGAGTTGCGCAAGCGGCCCGCCCGCGTCGCGATCCCCCAGATCAGCGCGAGCACCAGCCCGGCGCCGGCGGCGGCCTGCGCCCAGCCGAAGCCCGACGCGAGATACGAGGAGTCGAACGGGGCGAACGTGCCCGACTCGAACCCGACCGCGATCGTCATCGTCTGGAACGGCAGGACGTCGTTCGTCTCGGCGCGAACTCCCGACGACGTCGCCTCGATCGCGCACTGGTTCGTCGCGCCGCCATAGCCCCAATAGCAGGCGGCGGCGCCCGTCATCGCCGATGCGAGCTCGGGCGAGACGACGAGCTCGGCCGACACCCGACCGAACGGCTGGCGCCACTCGGTGCCGTTGACGTTCCAGTAGAACTCGTCCACACCGGTGGAGTCGTCGAAGTTCCGCGTGACGTTGCGCAGGGTGTACGTGAACACGTACGTCTGGCGGCCGTGCACGAAGTCGTCGGCCCGCGACGTCATCGAGTAGTAGCCGTCCTCGGAATCGGTCTCGGCCGCCCGCGGCCGACCGTTCTCGTCGGTGATCGACACGAGACTCGGGAACAGCGGAACCCCGAGATAGCTCGCCGGGATGCTGCGCCGCATCCCGCGGTTCTGGTCGAAATCGGGGAAAACGGCGACGAACCGCTCGACGACGCGCAACTCGCTCGTGCCGTCCTCGGCGAGCCCCAGCGTGTACTCGACGTCCATGCTGTCGAAGGTGAAGTCGTTGACGTCCGCCAGAGCCGCGGATGCCACGGGTTCCCGCTCTGCGGGTGCGTCACCCGTCGCTGCGAGCGCGCCGGAGGCCCCGGCTCCCAGTAGTGCGAGCACACCCGCGAGCGCCGCTGCGCGGGTCAGCCATCGGCCGATCCTCCCCATGCGCACACTCTACGACCCCCGCGATGGTCGTAATCTTGTGTGCGTGACCGATCGCCGCCTCGCCATCGACGCCTGGGAGAGTCTCTTCCGCGCTCAGCACGAGGTGTTCGAAGAGATCAGCACCGACTTCGACGGCGACGAGCTCACACAGGCCGAGTACGACGTGCTGCTCACCGTCACGCGCGGCGAGGGTCGCACCGCCCGCCTGCGCGACGTCACGGCGAACATGCTGATCAGCCAACCGAGCGTGTCACGTCTGGTCGACCGCATGGTCGCGCGCGGGCTGGTGACCAAGTGCGCCGATCCCCTCGACGGTCGCGGGTCGCTCGTCACGGCCACCGATGAGGGGGCGCGCCTCTTCCGCGGCATCGCCTCGGCGCACGGCGCATCGATCGCCGATCGGATGTCGCAGCTGACCGACGACGAGCTCTGCCAGCTGCGCGACCTCACCGCCAAGCTGCGTCGCCCGCGTTTCGACGACTGCTGACACACGGATGCCCCGCCCGAGGGAGCGGGGCGGGGCATCCGGAAATGCGGGTTACTGCTCGACGGGCTGCGGCTCGTCGGACTCGTGCGCGGTGAGGACCGGCGACGCGTCGTCGGTGGTGACGGCGACCTTGCGCGGCTTGGCCTTCTCGCTCACCGGGATCGTCACGCTGAGCACACCGTTGCCGTAGGTGGCCGAGATGCGCTCGGTGTCGATGCCCTGGCCGAGGTTGAGCTGGCGCAGGAAGCTCGCGCCCTCGCGCTCACGGGTGATCCACTTCACGCCGTCACCCGACGGGAGGGTGCGCTCGGCGCGGATCGTGAGCAGCTGACCGTCGACGTCGATGTCGACCGAGCCCGGGTCGATGCCCGGCAGATCGGCGGACAGGACGTAGTGGTCGCCGTCGCGGTAGAGGTCCATCGGCATGCGACGCGGCCCGCGGCGCGTGTCGAAGAAGCTCGAAGCGAGGCGGTCGAGGTCGCGGAACGGGTCATAGGTGGCCATGTTCGTCTCCTTCTGTGTGATGTTCTGGTCTGAAGTTGAGTCGTGTCGACTCAGGTATTCACAGATTAGCACTCGACACCCGAGAGTGCTAATGATCGTGTTCGCCGTGAGCGAACAACTCAGGGGCAGTGAGATCAGCGCGATGAGGAGCCGGGTGTCCCAGCATCCGGTCAGCACTCGATGACGTTGACCGCGAGGCCGCCCTCGCTCGTCTCCTTGTACTTGTGCGACATGTCGATGCCGGTCTGCCGCATCGTCTCGACGACCTGGTCGAGCGAGACGTAGTGCGACCCGTCGCCGCGCAGCGCGAGGCGGGCCGCGGTCACCGCGGTGGACGCCGCGATCGCGTTGCGCTCGATACACGGGATCTGCACCAGCCCGCCGACCGGGTCGCACGTCAGCCCCAGGTGGTGCTCCATCGCGATCTCTGCGGCGTTCTCGACCTGACGGTTGGTTCCGCCCATGACCGCGGTGAGCCCTCCGGCCGCCATCGCGCACGCCGACCCCACCTCGGCCTGGCATCCGCCCTCGGCGCCCGAGATCGACGCATTGGCCTTGAACAGCGATCCGAGCGCCGTCGCCGTCAGCAGGAAGCGCCGGATGCCGCGGCGGCGGTTGGCGTCGGCGATCGCGTCCTCGGGCACCCCGACCGAGCCGGTCGTGAGCGCCTGAGCCGCGCCGAAGCCGAGCAGCGCGCTGCCCACGAGCTCACCGTGCGGAGTGACGGCGTTGCCGACTCCGAGGCCCGAGTCGGCGAGGTACCGCCACCAGTACATCGCGACGGCGGGCAGGATGCCGGCGGCCCCGTTCGTCGGCGCCGTCACGACCCGGCCGCCCGACGCGTTCTCCTCGTTGACCGCGAGCGCGAAGGCGCCCAGCCACTCCCCCGGCAGCTCGCGATGGCCGTCGGACTCGGCGTCTTCGAGCTGCGCACGGATCGCCGCTGCGCGGCGCTTGACCTTGAGCATCCCCGGCAGCACGCCGTCGGCGTGCAGGCCCGCGTCGACGCATCCGGCCATCGCGTCCCAGATCGCGTCGAGACCGGCCGCGACCTCCTCCTCAGATCGCAGCGCCTCTTCGTTGCGCCGCGCGGCCTCGGCGATCGTCATGCCCTGCTCGTCGCACAGGCGCAGCAGCTCTTCGGCGCTCGCGAACGACAGCGGGAACGCGGCGTGCCGCACCGCGGCATCCTCGCCCTCGCGCCGGATGAAGCC
>JAUHVN010000192.1 GCA_030425055.1 Actinomycetes bacterium
TGAGCGGCCAGGGCAGCCTCGACCTCGGCGGCCTCCAGCTGCTCGGCGCCGACGACCGTGACCTCCTCGACCGCGAAGAGGGGGCTGTAGGCGGCCGCGACCGTGCCGACCGCGAGCAGCACGACGGATGCCGCGACTCCGATCCACAGCATCCGCCGACGCCGCTGGCGCACCGTGAAGCGGCGCACCTCGGCGCGCAGCGCCTTCCGGCGGGCGCGAGCGGCGCCCCACACGTCCCGCAGGCGCACCCGCTCGCCGTCCTCGCCGTCGGACGGCCCGGGTTCGCTCACGGGCTCTCCGGCGCCGGGGAGCGGCTTCGGCCCGCCGAGCGGGATCACCGGAGCGGTGTCGTCGGCGGTCGCGCGCGTGGCATCCGTCGGTTCGCTTCGAGCCGACTGCGGCATGTCGGCGCCGGCGGGTTGCACCGTTTCGACGGGCTCGCGACCGGAATCCTGCGACGGCTCGGCCGCCGGGGCGGACGGCGGCGGCAGGGGCGGCGGTCGGCGCACGGGCTACTCCCCCGGCTCGGCGAGCGCCGCCAGCACCTGCGGGATGATGCGGTACACATCGCCGCAGCCGAGCGTGATGACGTAGTCGCCTTCGCGGGCCACCGTCGCGGTGTAGTCGGCGGCCGCCTGCCAGTCGGGCACGTAGTGCACGTGGGCGGGGTCGGCGAACGCACCCGCGACGAGGGCGCCGTCGACGCCGGGAACCGGATCCTCACGCGCCCCGTAGACGTCGAGCATGACGGTGTGGTCGGCGCCGTTCTCGAGCACCTCGGCGAACTCGCGGAACATGTCCTGCGTGCGCGAGTACGTGTGGGGCTGCTGGATCGCGATGATGCGGCCGTCGCCGACGACCGTGCGTGCGGCGGCGAGTGCCGCGGCGACCTCGGTCGGGTGGTGGGCGTAGTCGTCGTACACGCTGACGCCGCGCTCGACGCCGTGCAGCTCGAAGCGGCGGATGGTGCCCGCGAAGTCCTCGACGGCGCGCACCGCGTCGGTGAAGGCCACGCCGAGCGCGACCATGACCGCGACGGCGCCGGCCGCGTTGACCGCGTTGTGGGCACCCGGCACGGCGAGCCGCGCCGCGGCGGTCTCGCCGCGATGGGTGAGCGTGAAGGCGACGGGTCCGTCGGTGCGGATGTCGGAGAGCCGCACGTCCGCGGCATCCGCTTCGCCGAACGTGATCACGTGCTCGTGGGTGAGGCGATCGCGCACGCGGCGCGCGCCCTCGTCGTCGGCCGAGATGACGACGGCCTCGCGGGCCTCGTCGCCGAAGCGCGCGAACGCGTCGAAGAACGCGTCGCGCGTGCCCCAGTGGTCGAGGTGGTCGGGGTCGACGTTCGTGATGAGCGCGATCGACGTGACGTACAGCAGGAAGGTGCCGTCGGACTCGTCGGCCTCGATGACGACGAGGTCATCGCCGCCGGTTCCGCTCGAGGCGCCGAGGCCGGCGATGACGCCGCCGTTGACGAAGGTGGGGTCCTGCCCGAGCGCGCGCAGCGCGGTGACGATCATGCCCGTCGAGGTGGTCTTGCCGTGCGCCCCCGCGACCGAGACGAGCCGGCGACCGCCGATGAGCCAGTGCAGCGCCTGCGAGCGGTGGATCACGTGCAGCCCGCGCTGCTTCGCGAGCACGAACTCGGGGTTCTCGGGCCAGATCGCCCCGGTGTGCACGACCGTGTCGGCGTCGTCGGGCAGGTTCTCGGCGGCGTGGCCGACGTGCACCGTCGCACCGCGCGCGGCGAGGTCGCGCAGCGCCGCGCTGTCGGCGCGGTCCGAGCCCGACACGCTGATGCCGCGGTCGAGGTACATGCGCGCGAGGCCCGACATACCCGACCCGCCGATGCCGATGAAGTGCGCGGCCTCGATGGTCTCGGGGATGGGCAGGCTGAGGTCGGGTCGGATCATGGCCCGACAATCCTAAGCGGGCGGGAGCGCCGCGGCCGCTCGGCGCGCCCCGTCGTGGGGTGACGGCTGCGCACGGCGGTCCGTCGTCGGAGGATCGGCCTCCCGTCGGAGGATTGCGGTCAGATGCTCCGACCGGGGCGCGATCCTCCGACCGGAGGATCCCGCGGGGCGCACGGAACTCAGCGGGCGAGGGCCTCGTCGATCATCGCGACGACGTTCTCGGTGCCGCTGCGCGTGCCGACGGATGCCACGGCCTGGCGCATCGCGTCGCGCCGCGCGTCGTCGGCCAGCAGCGGCACCACGTCGAGCCGCACGCGCTCGGCGGTGAACTCGGCGTCGGGCAGCAGCAGCGCCGCACCGGCGCGCACCGCCGACGACGCGTTGAGCGCCTGCTCGCCGTTGCCCACGGCGTACGGCACGTAGACGGCCGGGATGCCGAGGGCGCTGATCTCGCTCACGGTCGCGGCCCCCGCGCGCGAGACGATGAGGTCGGCGAGGGCGAACGCGAGGTCCATGCGGTCGACGTAGCGCTGCATCGAGTAGCCCTCGACCCCGGGGTCGTGCAGAGCCGAGCGGTCGCCGGTGACGTGCAGCAGCTGCCACCCCGCGTCGAGGATGTCGCGCCAGGCGCCGCCGTGTCCGTCGCCGAAGGCCTCGTTGAGGCGCAGCGCGCCCAGCGACCCGCCGAAGACGAGCAGCACCGGGCGGTCGGCGTCGAGCCCGAAGTGCGCGGCGGCCTCCGCCCGCAGGGCGTCGCGGTCGAGCTCGACGATCTCGCGGCGCAGCGGCATCCCGACCACGCGCGATCGCCGCAGCGGCGTGCCCTCGAAGGCGACGCCGACGCCGGCGGCGCGGCGGGCTCCGAGCACGTTGGCGAGGCCGGGTCGCGCGTTGGCCTCGTGTACGACGAACGGGATGCCGGCGCGGCCGGCCGCGACGTACGCGGGTGCGGACGCGTACCCGCCGAATCCGACCACGACGTCGACGCCGCGCTCGGTGATGTGGGCCTTCACCTGCTTGATGGCGCGGCGGAACGCCGCCGGGAAGGCGGCGGCATCGCGATTGGGCTTGCGCGGGAACGGCACCTTGTCGACGAAGAGCAGCTCGTATTCGCGCTCGGGCACCAAGCGCGCCTCAAGTCCCTCGCGCGTGCCGAGCACGAGCACCACGGCCTCGGGATCACGCGCGCGCAGTGCGTCGGCGACGGCGAGCAGCGGGTTGACATGGCCGGCGGTGCCGCCGCCGGCGAGCAGGTACGTCGTCACTCCCCGAGCCTATCGGCCGGGTCGCTCACGAACGGGTGCGGGATGCCGCGCGTGCGGGGCGCACGGGGGTCGCGGTCGACTGCGTGGGCAGCGTGCGCGCGAGCGACAGCAGCACGCCCGACGCGATGAGCACCGACAGCAGCGACGTGCCGCCCTGCGACATGAACGGCAGCGGCACGCCGAGCACCGGCAGCACACGCAGCACGACGCCGATGTTGATGAGCGCCTGGCCGACGATCCACACCGTCACCCCGCCCGCGACGATGCGCACGAAGGGGTCGTCGGTCTTGCGGATGATGTGGAACGCGCCGACCGCGAACAGCGCGAACAGGCCGAGCACCACGATGCAGCCGATGATCCCGAGCTCTTCGCCGACGATCGCGAAGATGTAGTCGTTGGCGGCCGCCGGCAGCCAGTCGTACTTCTCCTTCGAGTTGCCCAGGCCCACGCCGAAGATCCCGCCGCCGGCGAGGCCCCACACGCCGTGCAGCGGCTGCCAGCAGTCGTTGAGGTAGTCCTCGAGGCAGTTGGGGTTCAGGAAGCTCATGAACCGCCGCATGCGGTCGGGGCTCGTCACGGCGAGCACGGCGACGATCGACGCCGCCGCGATCGCGGGAAGGATGAAGATGCGCAGCTTGACGCCCGAGAAGAACAGGGCTCCGAGCAGGATGAGCACGAGGACCATCGCCGTGCCGAGGTCGCTTCCGGCGATGACCGTGCCGATGACGAGGATGCCGACGGGCACCAGCGGGATGTACACGTGCCGCCACAGCCCGAGCAGGGTCTGCTTGCGGAAGAGCACGTAGCCCACCCACAGGGCGAGGGCGAGCTTGAGGAACTCGGACGGCTGCGCCTGGAAGCCGGCGATCTGCACCCAGTTGCGGTTTCCGTACGCCTCGACGCCGAGGCCCGGCACGAACACGAGCAGCTGGAAGGCGGTCGCGAAGATGAGGGCGGGCCACGCGACGCGCTTCCAGAAGACGACGGGCAGCCTGCTCGCGACGAACATGAGCGGGATGCCGATCAGGGCGAAGACGCCCTGCTTGAGCACGGCGTCCCACGGCGGCTCCCCCGCCGCCGTGGCGGTCGCCGATGTCGCCGACAGCACCATCACGAGGCCGAACCCGGTCAGCAGCAGCGCCGTCGACGAGATCAGCAGGAACTCGCTGGGCACCGGCGCGAACACCTTGCCGAGCGAGACGCGGGCGGCGAGGCCGCGCCGGCGAGCGGGATCAGGCGGCGTCGAGGGACGGGTCGGGGTCGTCGTGGCCACCGGCTCCCCTCCCGATCCGCTGCCTCACGGCCTCGGCGAAGCGCCGGCCGCGGTCTGCGTAGGAGGAGAACTGATCGAAGGATGCCGCGGCGGGGGCGAGCAGAACCACGTCCCCGTCACGAGCTACCTCGGCGGCCAGTTCGACCACCCGCGCCATGACACCTTCAGTCTCAGCCGCGACGGCCTCGTAGACCGGCACCTCGGGCGCGTGTCGCGCGAACGCCGCGACCACGGCCGACCGGTCCTCGCCGATCACGATCGCCGCTCTGGCCGCCGCGCCGCGCTCGGCGACGAGGTCCGAGATGTCGACGCCCTTCAGCAGTCCGCCGACCACCCACACCGCACCGGGGTACGCGGCCAGCGACGACGACGCGGCGTGCGGGTTGGTCGCCTTCGAGTCGTCGACCCACGTCACGCCCTCGGCGACGGCGACGACCTCGATGCGGTGCGGGTCGAGCCGGAACGACTGCAGCGCGGTGCGGATCGCGACCGGCGGCACATCGAGCGAGCGCGCGAGGGCCGCCGCGGCGAGGATGTTCGACACGATGTGCGGGGCGGCGAGCCCCCGCTCGGCGAGGTCGGCGACCGTCGTCAGCTCGAGCGCCGACGTGCGGCGGTCGTCGAGGAACGCGCGGTCGACCAGGATGCCGTCGACGACCCCGAGGTCGCTGGGCCCCGGAACGCCGAGGTCGAACCCGATCGCGCGCGCGCCCTCGACGACGTCGGCGTCCTCGACCATGCGCATCGTGGCGGCATCCGCCTTGTTGTAGACGCACGCGACGCGCGTCAGGTCGTACACGTGCGCCTTGGCGTCGCGGTACGCGCCGGGCGTGCCGTGCCACTCGAGGTGGTCGTCGGCGAGGTTGAGACACACTGCGGCGTGCGGCGAGACTGGACCGGGTCCCGTCTGCAGGCCGAGGTACCAGAGCTGGTGGCTCGACAGTTCGACGACGAGCGCGTCGAAGCCGGTGGGGTCGCGCACGGCGTCGAGCACCGGGGTGCCGATGTTGCCGACGGGGGCCGCTCGCAGGCCTCCCGCGACGAGCATCTCGGCCGTCAGACGCGTGGTGGTCGTCTTGCCGTTGGTGCCGGTGACGAGGATCCAGTCGGCCGGAGCGGCGTCGGCGCGCAGCACCTTGTCGCGCACGCGCCATGCGAGTTCGACGTCGCCCCACAGCGGGATGCCGGCCTCGCGCACCCACTGGATGACCGGATGCGCCGGCGCGAAGCCCGGTGAGGCGACGACCACCTCGGGGGCGAACGCGACGACGGTCTGCGGCACCGTGCTCAGCGGTCCTGTCCACAGCTGTGCGCCGATGACCGGCAACAG
>JAUHVN010000193.1 GCA_030425055.1 Actinomycetes bacterium
GTCGCAGTCGATGACGATCGTGTTCTCACCGAGCGCCTTGGTGTCGACCACGGCCCGCAGCGCGCGGCCGATGAGCCGCGAGATCTCATGGGTGCGACCGCCGATGCGGCCCTTGACCGACTCGCGATCGTTGCGCGAGTCGGTCGCGCGCGGCAGCATCGCGTACTCGGCCGTGATCCAGCCTCTGCCCTTGCCGGTGAGCCAGCGCGGCACGCCGTTCGTGAACGACGCGGTGCACAGCACCTTCGTGTTGCCGAAGGAGATGAGCGCCGAGCCCTCGGCCTGGTTCGACCAGCCGCGCTCGATCGTGACGGGGCGGAGCTGATCGGCGGTGCGGCCGTCGGCGCGGACGAGGTCTGTCATTTCACTCCTCTGGGGGTGGCCATGTCCCGATTTCGGTCGGTTCGAGGTGCTCCTGGGAGCAGGTAGCGGGACACGGATAGCGGATTGTGGGACATGGATGCGTCAGGGGCGCGTGGTGGGAAGGTCGATGGCGCCGGTCTGCACGAGCCGCACGTCGCGCACCTCGCGGCCCATGAGGCGGTGCGCAAGGTCGAGGAACTCGTCGGCCGACGCGCCGGTCGCCTCGTAGACGTGGCGGGGAGCGGCATCCGGGCCCGCGAGCAGATCGCGCGAGACGAGCTGGCGGTAGACGTCCTTCGCGGTCTCGGTGTCACTCGAGACCAGCGAGACCTCGGGCCCCATCACGTAGCTGATGGCGCCCTCGAGGAAGGGGTAGTGGGTGCAGCCGAGCACGAGGGTGTCGACGCCGGCGTGCCGCAGCGGCGCGAGGTACTCCTCGGCGACGGCGAGCACCTCGGGGGAATCCGTGATGCCGTCCTCGACGAACGACACGAAGCGCGGGCACGCCGCGGCGAACACCGTGAGCCGCTCGTTCACCTCGAGCATGTCCTGGTACGCGCCCGATCCGATCGTGCCCGCGGTGCCGATCACGCCGATGCGGCCGTTGCGCGTCGTCGACATCGCGGTGCGCACCGCGGGCGCGATCACCTCGACCACCGGCACGTCGTACCGCTCGCGCGCGTCGCGCAGCACGGCGGCCGACGCGGTGTTGCACGCGATCACGAGCATCTTCACGCCCTGGTCGACGAGATCGTCGAGGATCTCGAGCGCGTAGCGCCGCACGTCGGCGATCGGCTTGGGGCCGTACGGCGAGCGCGCCGTGTCTCCGAGATACAGGATCGATTCGCGCGGCAGCTGGGCCGAGACCGCCCGGGCGACGGTGAGCCCGCCCACTCCGGAGTCGAAGATCCCGATCGGCGCGTCATCCACGGTCGTCCAGCCTACTTCGCCTCAGTAGAGTGACGGCCATGAGCTCAGCCCTGCACACCGACCGGTACGAGCTCACGATGCTCGAAGCCGGGCTCCGCGACGGCACGGCCCACCGCCGGTGCGTCTTCGAGCTGTTCGCCCGCCGCCTTCCCGGCGACCGCCGGTACGGCGTCGTCGCGGGCACGGGCCGCCTGATCTCGCTGCTGCGCGAGTTCCGCTTCGGCGACGACGAGCTGCGGTTCCTGCGCGACGAGAAGGTGGTGGATGCCGCGACCCTCCGCTTCCTCGAGGACTACCGGTTCACGGGCACGATCACCGGCTACCGCGCGGGCGAGCTGTACTTCCCGGGGTCACCGGTCCTCACGGTGGAGGGCACGTTCGCCGAGGCGGTGATCCTCGAGACGCTCGCGCTGAGCGTGCTCAACCACGACTCGGCCGTCGCGACCGCCGCCGCCCGCATGAGCGTCGCGGCGGGCGACCGGCCGCTGGCCGAGATGGGATCGCGGCGCGCCGGCGAGGAGTCGGCGGTCGCCGCCGCCCGTGCCGCCTACATCGCGGGCTTCTCGGCGACCTCGAACCTCGAAGCGGGCCGCGTGTGGGGCATCCCGACGATGGGCACCGCCGCGCACGCGTGGACTCTGCTGCACGACAGCGAGGAGGACGCGTTCCGCGCCCAGATCGACGCGCTCGGCATCGGCACGACGCTGCTCGTCGACACGTACGACACGCGCGCGGGGGTCGAACTCGCCGTGCGGGTGGCGGGCACCGCGCTCGGCGGTGTGCGCCTCGACTCCGGCGACCTGCCGGTCGTCGCCGCTCAGGTGCGCGAGCAGCTCGACGGACTGGGCGCGAGCGGAACCCGCATCACCGTCACGAGCGACCTCGACGAGTTCGCGATCGCCGCGCTCGCGGCCTCCCCCGTCGACGCGTACGGCGTGGGGACGTCGGTCGTGACCGGGTCGGGCTCGCCGACCGCGGGCATGGTCTACAAGCTCGTCGCACGGCAGAATGCCGCAGGCGGCTGGGTGCCCGTCGCGAAGGCCTCGGCCTCGAAGGCGTCGACGGGCGGTCGCAAGGCGGCGTTCCGGGTGCTGGAGGCCGGCACGGCGACCACCGAGCTGATCGCCGTCTCCGACGGCTTCGAAGACCTCGACACGGCCGCAGAGCACGGCGACGCCCGCGCGCTGCAGGTCACCCTCGTCGAAGCCGGCGAACCCGACACCGCGGTCGAAGGGCACGCCGGCGTCGAAGCCGCGCGCGCCCATCACGCGCGGGTGCGAGAAGAGCTGCCGGTGCGCGGGCTGGCGCTCAGCCGGTCCGATCCGGCGATCCCGACCGTCTTCACCGACGCGTCGTCGTGAGCTCCGCGCGGGTCAGCCCGCGAGCGACTCGTAGATCTCCTTGCAGCGCGGGCACACCGGGAACTTGTCGGGATCGCGCCCCGGGGTCCACTTCTTGCCGCACAGCGCCCGCACGGGCTTGCCGGTGAGCGCCGACTCGAGGATCTTCTCCTTCTTCACGTAGTGCGAGAAGCGCTCGTGGTCGCCCGGCTCGATGTTCTCCTCGCGGATGAGCTCTTCGAGCTCTCGATCGAGGGTCGCAAGACCGCCCTGGTCGGGGCCTTCGAGGGGGGTGCTCATGGTGAGCCAGTGTAGACCGCGAGCGCGCGCCGCGGCCCGTGTCAGACCGACTCGGCGAACTCCATGATGCGGTCGCCGCGACGGCTGAAGACGGCCGACCCGATCGCGACGCCGACGGCGAGGACGACCACTCCGGTGGTCACACCCGCCCACAGCGAGACGGTCGCGGCCTCGATGTCGCTGGTCAGGGCGAGCCACGCGTACCAGAGCGCGGGCGCGCTGAGCACGACCGCGCCGATCATCACGAGCCCCTGCGCGATGGCGCCCGATGCGCCGGTGCGCTGTGGCTGGCGGAACGGGCTCTCGCCCGGCGGCGACACGGCGTAGGGGGCGACGACCGACGAGATGCTCGACAGGCCCAGCCCGGTGAGGAACAGCGAGACGCACACGCCCACCATCGCGGGCAGCAGGGCCCACCGGCCGTGGATCGCGATGGCGATCGGGATCGCGAGCGCCAGCAGCGGCACGCCGATCAGCAGCACGGGGACGAGACGCCCGATGCGGTCGGAGACGCCCCGGATGCCGCTGGCGACGTGCATCCACACGGCCGTCGCGTCGTACGCGACGTCGTTGTGCGGCAGCCACCCGAGGAACAGCGCGGCGAACGGCACCGGGATGAGCGCGACGAGGTAGGGGGGAACGCCCGCGATCAGCAGCGGCACGACGGTGAGGGCCGCCGCGACCGGGATCACGATCACGTTCACGATGTGCCGACGGTCGCCGAACCAGTAGATGAGGCTGCGCGCGGCGACCGCTCCGCCGGGTGTGCCGGGCGCCACCGCGAACCAGCCGAGGCCACCCCGCTCGCGCGCGGGCGCCGGCATCGCCGTCGTCGTCAGCAGGCGCCGCACCAGCAGCATCCACGCCCCCGCGAGCGCGACGACGGTCGCGAGCGCCACCAGCAGAGAGCCGGCGGCGGCCGATGCGCCGCTCGCGACGAGTCCCGGGTAGGCCCACGCGGCGCCGAACGGCGTGAGCGCCAGCACCGAGACGGCTTCGTACAGCTGCGTCGGCACGGCGCCGTCCCACTCGAGCGACGACAGGAAGACCCCGACGGGCACGACGACCACCAGGATCGCCATGATGAACAGACCCGACAGCTCGCGCGAGCGCCGCTCGCTCAGGAACAGCGTCGTCAGCGCCATGCACACGCGCGCGAAGAGCACGCACGTGAGCACGATCAGCACGACGCCGGTGATTCCCGCCGCCCACGTCGCACCGTGCGCGCCCCACGCGACGGAGGCGCACACCGCGACGGCGGCGAGCGCCGCGACGGGCACGCTCAGGATGCCCGCCAGCACGAGGGCACCGGCCAACGGCGCGGTGCGCAGCCCGAGCAGGGCGAAGCGGCGCGGGTCGAGAGGGTCGGTCGCCGACGCGATGATCGGGGCGAGCGCGAAACCGAGCGTCACCGCCGACCCGCCGAGCACCGTGACGGTGAGGGCGACGTCGTCGGACGCCTCGCCGAGCGACAGCAGCGCCCAGCAGGCGACGACCGTCGCGACGACGAGCACGACGATGCCCGCGACCAGTCGCTCGGCACGGCCGGTGTCGCCCCGCAGGGCGCCGACCAGCATCGTGAGCCTCAGTCGGAGTAGGTGTGCAACCACTCCAGGCCCTCCACGTCGCTGAGTCCGCCGGCCAGCTCCACGAAGCGCTGCTCGAGCGTGAGCTCGCCGCGCACCTGCTCGACCGTCCCCTCGGCGAGCACCTGGCCCGCGACGATCACGCCGACGCGGGTGCACACGCGCTCGACGAGCTCCATGCCGTGGCTCGAGAGGATGACCGTGCCGCCGTGGGCGACGTACGTCGAGAGGATGTCGAGGATGATGGCGCTCGACACAGGGTCGACGGCCTCGAACGGCTCGTCGAGCACGAGCAGCCGGGGGGCGTGGATGAGCGCGCCCGCCAGCATGACCTTCTTGGTCATACCCGCGGAGTAGTCCGAGACCACACGGCCGAGCGCCTCGGTCAGGTCGAAGGCACGCGCCAGATCGGTGGTCCGGCTCTCGACGATCGCCGGCGGCATGCCCCGCAGCACTCCGTAGTAGTACAACAGCTGACGGCCGGTGAGCCGGTCGAACGTGTGCAGGCGATCGGGCAGCACGCCCATGAGCTTCTTCGCCGACTGCGGGTCGGCCGTCGCGTCGACGCCCCCGACCCGGATCTCACCCTTGTCGGGTCGCAGGAGGCCCGCGATCATCGAAAGGGTCGTCGTCTTGCCCGCGCCGTTGGGTCCGACCAGACCGTAGAACGTGCCGGCGGGCACGGTCAGGTCGATCGCCTCGACCGCGCGGGTCGAGCCGAACGATTTGGTGACCCCGCGCAGCGACAGCGCGGTCTCGCCCACCGCGTCCTCGGCGGCCGTGAGCACCTCGGGCACGTCGTCTTCGAAGACGACGGCCGCCGAGTCGCCCACGAACACGAGCGGCAGCGATGTGTCGTCGGCGACGTCCGGCTCGACGTCAGCGACCTCGGGCTCGACGCCGGCGACATCAGCGGCGAGCTCGGCCGGCTCGGGCTGCGCGTCCGCCACCGCGGGCTCGACTTCGGCGAGCTCCGCCTCGACGTCGTCGAGTTCGGGCTCCGCGACCCGCTCGGCCTCCGCGATCGGCGCGGCCTCGACGGCCGCCGTCAAGTCGACGGCCGCGTCGGACTCGGGCGCATCCGTTTCGGCCGCGTCCGCGACGGTGTCGTCGTCGAGGGTCTCCTCGGCGTCGGGCGCGAGGATCTCCTCGAGGCCCGCGACGTCTTCGACGTCGTCTTCCAGCTGCGTGTCTATGGCGATGTCCTCGTCTTCGGG
>JAUHVN010000194.1 GCA_030425055.1 Actinomycetes bacterium
CGGCCGGTCGAGCTTCTCCAGCAGCAGCGCTTCGCTCAGCACGGCGTGGCGGAACGTGTCGAGGTGCAGGGACTCGTTGGGGCTGTGGGCCCGCGCGTGCGGGTCCTCGACGCCGGTGATGAGGATCTGCGCACCCTCGAACTGGCGCACCAGGTCGGCGATGAACGGGATGCTGCCGCCGACCCCCATCTCGACGGGCTCGACGCCGTACCCCTCGGCGAGCGCCTCCTTGGCGGTCGAGACCGCCCAGCCGCCCGTGTCGACGAGGAACCCGTCACCGAAGTCGACGTCGCGGAACGAGAGCTGCGCGCCGAACGGCGCGTTCGCGCGCAGGTGCGCCTCGATGGCCTCGTACGCGTCGCGCGCGGTCTGGCCGGGCGCGATGCGCGCGCTGATGACGACCGAGACCTCGGGGCTCAGCGTGTTCGACGCGTTCGCGACCGACGGCGCGTCGACGCCGGTCACGGTGATCGACGGCTGGTTCCACAGTCTGCTCGGGATGCTGCCGCGTCCGATCGGCTGGACTCCGTCGGGCAGGCCCGCCTCGTCGCGCAGCTGCTCCTCGCCGTACTCGGGCGTGTCGGCATCGCGGTGCGCGAGGCCGTCGACCGCCACCGCGCCGTCGGCATCCCACAGGGTCGCCAGCAGCTTCACGGCCGCCATCATGGCATCGGGCACCGCTCCCCCGAACATGCCCGAGTGCGATGCATGGTCGAGCGTGCGCACCGACATCGTGAAGCGCGCGTTGCCGCGCAGCGACACGGTCAGGGCGGGCGTGCGGTCGTCCCAGTTGCCCGAGTCGGCGACGACGATCACGTCGGCGCGCAGGGCGTCGGCGTGGTCGGCGAGGAACTGGGCGAACGAGCGGGATCCCGCTTCCTCCTCGCCCTCGATGAACAGCGCGACGCCGAGGTCGAAGTCGGTGCCGACGGCCTCGACGAACGCGCGCAGCGCGGCGATGTGCGCCATCACACCCGCCTTGTCGTCGGCGGCGCCGCGGCCGTAGAGCCGCCCGCCGCGCACGGTCGGCTCGAACGGCGGCGAGTCCCACAGCGCCTCATCGCCCACCGGCTGCACGTCGTGGTGCGCGTACAGCAGGATCGTCGGCGCCCCGTTGCGCGCAGCCCGGGTCGCGAGCACCGCGGGCTTGCCGCGCTCGTCGGTGCCGGGGATCGCGGCATCCGAGATGTCGACGCGATCGAAGATGCCCAGACCCTCCGCGAGGGTCTTGACCGCTTCGGCGCTGCGCCGCACGGGGTCGTCGTCGAACCCGGGGAAGGCGATCGAGGGGATGCGCACGAGGGCGCCGAGATCGGCGAGGGCGGCGGGGATGCCGGCGGTGGCGGCTTCGCGGACAGCGGACGTCCGGGTGGGGTCTTGGCTCATGCGGGTAATCTTAAGTGCACCGACGCACGCACTTCCCGAGGATCATCGTGGCCCAGACACCCGCCGCCCCCGCGCCCAAGGACGCTCCCATCGACCCGTCGACAGGGGGCAAGGGGCGCCCGACGCCGTCCCGCGCCGAGCAGGAGGCCGCACGCAAGCGCCCGCTCGTGCCCGACTCGAAGGAGGCGAAGGCGCGCGCGAAGGCCGATATGGCCGCCCAGCGCGAGAAGGCCCGGCAGGGCATGGCGGCGGGCGACCAGCGCTACCTGCCCGCTCGCGACCAGGGGCCGCAGCGCAAGTTCGTCCGCGACTTCGTCGATTCGGGCTGGCACCTGGGCGAGGCCGTGATGCCGGCGATGGTCGTCGTGATCATCGCGACGTTCATCCCGGTGCCCGAGGTGCAGTTCTACTCGATGGTCGCGCTATGGGCGTTCATCCTTTTCGTCATCGGCGACATGGTGCTGACCTCGATCCGCGTCAAGCAGGCCGCGCGTGAGAAGTTCGGCGCCGAGCGCACCGAGAAGGGCCTGGGCTGGTACGCCTCGATGCGCTCGATCCAGATGCGTCCGCTGCGTCTGCCCAAGCCGCAGGTCAAGCGCGGCCAGCGCCCGGTCTGAGCGGAAGCGTCAGCGCAGCGCTCGGCTGATCTGCCGCGCCCACAGCGGGCCGCGGTAGAGGAACGCCGTGTACCCCTGCACGAGGTCGGCACCGGCATCCAGCCGCTCGCGCACGTCGTCGCCCGTCTCGACTCCCCCGACCGAGATCACGCAGAAGTCGGCGGGAACGACCGCGCGCACCAGGCGCAGGACCTCCAGCGAACGGTGCTTGAGCGGTGCGCCCGACAGTCCCCCGGCGCCCGCCGCCTCGACGACCGACGCGTCGGTGGCCAGGCCCTCGCGCGAGATCGTCGTGTTGGTCGCGATCAGACCCGCCAGCCCGAGGTCGACGGCGAGCCCGGCGACGGCCTCGACCTCGTCGTCGGGAAGGTCGGGGGCGATCTTGACCAGCAGCGGCGTCGTTCCGGCGGCATCCCGTACCGCCTCCAGCAGCGGTCGCAGCGTCTCGACGGCCTGCAGTCCGCGCAGGCCGGGGGTGTTCGGCGACGACACGTTGACGACGAGGTAGTCGGCCAGCGGCGCGAGCAGGTCGGCGCTGCGCACGTAGTCGGCGGTGGCGTCCTCGACCTCGACGACGCGGCTCTTGCCGATGTTCACGCCGATCACGGGCCGGTTCGAACGGCGACGGATGCGGCGCAGCCGCTCGGCGGCCTGCTCGGCACCGCGGTTGTTGAAGCCCATGCGGTTCACGACGGCCCGGTCGGGGATGAGGCGGAACAGACGCGGGCGGGGGTTGCCCTCCTGCGGGATCGCCGTGACGGTGCCGACCTCGACGTGCCCGAAGCCCAGCGCCCGCAGGCCCGCGACGGCGCGCACGTCCTTGTCGAACCCGGCGGCGACGCCGAACGGCGAGTCGAAGTCGAGGCCGAGTGCCGTCGTGCGCAGGGAGGGATCGGGACGCGTGAGGGCGCGGGCGACCCACGAGAAGGGCGGCACCCCCAGGAGCCGGATGACGAGCATCGCCGCGTGATGCGCGGTCTCGGGGTCCATGCGCGCCAGCACGGTCCGGAAGAGGAGGGGATACATCCGCTCCAGGCTACCGGCCGGCGGTAGGCGCTTCGTCTCGCTTCGCTCGCTCAGCGACCCACGACCCGGTCCCTGAGCGAGGAGCGCAGCCACCCATACCGGTCCCTGAGCGAGGAGCACAGCGACGAGACGAAGGACGCCTACGCCTCGCGGGGGTGGTCGATGCGCAGCTGCTCGATCGCGCTCTCGAAGTCCTCGAGCGAGTCGAACGCCTGGTAGACGCTCGCGAACCGCAGATAGGCGACTTCGTCGAGCTCGCGCAGGGGGCCGAGGATCGCCAGCCCGATCTCAT
Organism: Actinomycetes bacterium; assembly: GCA_030425055.1. GTDB lineage: Bacteria > Actinomycetota > Actinomycetes > Actinomycetales > Microbacteriaceae > Microbacterium. The sequence continues at coordinate 3,322 of JAUHVN010000194.1, forward strand.
TCGTGTCGACCTGCGAGGCGCCGGTCTGGCGCACCGCCTCTTCGACGGTCTGCGCGAGGACGGCGAGATCACCGTCGGTGACCGGGCGTCCCTGGCACGCCTTGCGCACACCCGACATCACCTTCTCGCGGCTGAACGGCTCGATGACACCCGATCGCTTGATGACGTTGAGGCTCGCCGTCTCGATCGTCGAGAAGCGTCCGCCGCATTCGGGGCACTGACGGCGCCGGCGGATGCTGAGCCCGTCGTCGCTCGTGCGGGAATCGATCACGCGGGAATCGGAGTGGCGGCAGAACGGGCAGTGCATGGCACGGACAGACTACGCCGAGTCGGGCCGACGGGCGTCGAAGCGGGCCGTGACGGCCTCACCGTGGGCGGGGAGCGCCTCGGCGTCGGCGAGGGCGACGATGCGGGCGGCGACGCGCTCGAGGGCGCCGCGGTCGTACGTGATCACCTGCTGCGGACGCAGGAACGTCGACGCCGACAGTCCCGACGCGTACCGCGCCATGCCTCCCGTCGGCAGCACGTGGTTGCTGCCGGCGAGGTAGTCGCCGAGGCTCACCGGCGAGTACGCGCCGACGAAGACCGCACCGGCCTCGGTGAACTCGTCGGCGCGGGGCGGGTCGATCAGGATCTCGAGGTGCTCGGGACCGTACGCGTTGCTCACCGTGATGGCGGTGTCGACGTCGTCGACCAGCACGATCGCCGACTGCTCCCCCACGAGCGCCTGACGGGCGCGGTCGGCGTTGCGCGTCAGGGCGACGCGCTGCTCGACCTCGACCCGCACCGCGTCGGCGAAGGTCTCATCCGTCGTGACGAGCACGGCGGCGGCCTGTTCGTCGTGCTCGGCCTGACTGATCAGGTCGGCCGCCACGACAGCGGGATCGACGGCGGCGTCGGCGACGATCAGGATCTCGGTCGCCCCGGCTTCGGCGTCGATGCCGACCAGACCCGCGACGGCGCGCTTGGCCGCCGCGACGAAGTTGTTGCCGGGCCCTGTCACGACGTCGACGGGTTCGAGCCCGATCGAGGGCACGCCGTAGGCGAACGCGGCGATCGCGCCGGCGCCGCCGATGGCGTACACCTCGTCGACACCCAGCAGCTTCGCGGCGGCGAGCACGTCGGGGTGCACCCGGCCGCCGAAGGCGGCTTGCGGCGGCGACGCGAGGGCGACCCGGCCGACACCCGCGACCTGCGCGGGCACGACGTTCATCACGACCGACGACGGGTACACGGCCTTGCCGCCCGGAACGTACAGCCCGGCGCGGCGGACCGGCGTCCAGCGCTGCTCGACCCTGCCGCCGACGTCGAGCTCGGTCACGGCGGCAGGCGGGACCTGGGCCGCGGATGCCACGCGCACGCGGCGGATCGCCTCCTCGAGGGCCGCGCGCACCGCGTCGTCGAGTCCGGCCAGCGCCTCGTCGAGGTGCTCGCCCGGCACGCGCAGCGCGTGCCCCTCGACCCCGTCGAACCGTGCAGCCTGCTCGCGCAGCGCATCCTCGCCGCGGGCGGCGACATCGCGGACGATCTCAGCGGCGGCCGCCTGGGCGTCGTCGCGCGCCGCACGCGCACGCGGCAGTGCGGCCGTGAGCTCGTGCGTGGTCAGGGCGCGACCGCGCAGGTCGATCGTGCGCAGCATCCGTGGGCGCTCCTCGCTCGGGGGCGCGTCAGCCGCGCGTGACGTCGCTCGTGTCGTGCAGGTAGCCGACGCGGCCGTCCTCGTGGCGCACGACGAAGACCTCGTCGCGCTCCTCGATGACCAGCGCCCACGCGGTCGGGCCGATGCGGAACAGCGCGGCGCCGTCGTCGTCCACGACGTCGCGCTCCTCGGGCGAGAGCGCCCAGAACGCCTGCTGGCGCCGCGGCTGGGGCGTCGGCTCGAACGTGTCGCGTGTCGCGGCGGGCGCGGTCCACTGCTCGGTCGGGGCGGGCTCGGCGTACTCGGCGGGCGTCTCGTCGACGACCACGGGAGCGGGCTCGCGCACGGGACGCGGCGAGACCGCCCGCACCGGACGTGCGTTGCGGTGGGCGGGAACCTCGCGGCGACCCGCGAAATCCTGCGAGAACGGCGGGATGAGCGGGGCGAACACCGTGAGCGCGACCCCGGCGAGCATGAGGACGAACTCGACCCAGATGACCCACGAGCGCAGCCACGGTCCGCCCGCGACGGTGACGGCGACGGTCTCCCAGATGAGCTGCAGCCACAGCATCGCCGAGACCGAGAACGCCACCGAGGCGAACTGGTCGATGCCGAGCGATCCCACGCGGCGGATGCCGTCGGGCGAGAGCCGCCGCAGCACCAGCAGGAACACGGCGACCGTCGGCACGGCGATCGTCAGGATCCACAGCAGCCCCGACGTCCACACCGAGTCGAAGCGCACCGAGCTGATCGAGAAGAACGACACCACGAAGGC
>JAUHVN010000195.1 GCA_030425055.1 Actinomycetes bacterium
CCGCGCAGGCGACAAAGCCGACCGGCCGCGCCGGACTCAGCCCTCGTACCCTCGCAGGTTGCCGTTCGAACAGGTCTCCTGCGCGGCGGTCGAACCGGTGATCGACGACGGCAGCTCCACGGCCTCCTCGGCGGGCTCGGTCGTGGCCCCGGGCGAGGGCGAAGCCGAATCCGACGGATCGGGCGAAGGCGACGGCGACGCCGACGGCTCCTCGGTGGGCTCGACGACCACGACGCCGTCGTTCGATCCGGCCTCTCCCGTCAGCTTGATGGGCTTGTTGGCTGCGAGTGCGGCCCACAGCGCGTCGGCCGACTGCGCGTCGGGAATGACCTTGTTCGGATCGGCAGGATCGGGGAGCACCGGGTACTGCACGAACACGATCTCGTCGAACGGCACGTTCTTGACCGCGAGCGCGATCTGCACGAGCGTGAGCGGATTCGTGAGGCTCTGGCTGGGGGTGACGTTGTCGACGGCGGTGGTCGCGAGCTTGTACAGCGTCGCGGGGTTCGACAGCACCTCTTCGCTGATGAGCTTGCGGGCCAGGCGCGACATGTACTGCTGCTGGTTCGAGATCCGGCCGAGGTCCGAGCCGTCGCCGACGCCGTGGCGGGTGCGCAGGAACTGCAAAGCGTCCATGCCCGAGATCGTGCGGTTGCCGGCCGGCCAGTCGATGCCGGTGTAGCTGTCGCGGATGCCGGAGGCCAGGCAGACCTCGACGCCGCCGATCGCGTTGGTGACCTCGATCACGCCACCCCACGTGACCTTGGCTGCGAACGGGATGTTCTGACCGCTCAGCTGCGCCACGGTCTTGACGACGCACGCGAGACCGCCATACGAGTAGGAGGCGTTGATCGGCTGCTTGCTCATCGCCGAGGTCTCGCTGCCGTCCTCGCGGGTGCACGACGGGATCGGGATCATGAGGTCGCGCGGGAACGAGATGACGGTGACGCGTCGCGGTTCGTCCGAGATGTGCACCAGCATGTTGACGTCGTTGAGCTCGTCCCCGGCGGACTCGCCGGTGCACCGCTCGCCGAACAGATCCGCGTACTCGGGCTCGCAGGCATCCGTTCCCGCCAGGAACAGGTTGACGCCGCCCTCGATCGCGCCGATGTCGGGCGGAACCGCGGCCTGCCCCTCGAGCTCGACGGCATCGCTCGTGAAGCTCGCGGTGAGGTCGTAGGCGGCGTACGCGGCGACGCCGGCACCCGAGACGAGCACGACGGCGACCATGATCCCCAGCACCTTGAGCAGGAGGGCGAGCGGATGCGGCGACGACAGCTCACCGTGGCGCGCCACGGTGTGGCGACCACGCGGGGGCCGGGATGCCTGGGTCACTCGGGTCCTCTCGGGCGGGGGGATCTGCGGAGGGTGTGGGATTCGAACCCACGGGACATCGCTGCCCACTGGTTTTCAAGACCAGCTCCATCGGCCGCTCGGACAACCCTCCCGACCGGATGCCTCGGGCTGCGGAGCATCCTGTCGAACAGGCGTCGAGTCTAGTCGACGGAGTGATCCCTCCATTTTCCCCGCGCTGGCTGTGCAAGGGCTGGATGACGCACCGCCTTCGGCTCGCCCTTCGTCTCGGTCGCTGCGCTCCCTCGCTCAGGGACCATCGCTGCGCTCCCTCGCTCAGGGACCATCGCTGCGCTCCGCGCTCGGCAACCCCGTCAGAGTTCGCGCAGCACCTCGGCGACGCCGCCGTCGTGCACCGTCCCGGTGATCTCACCCGCGGCTTCGTGCACCTCGGGCGGCCCCTGCTTCATCGCGATCGCGCGACCGCCGTTCTCGCGCGCCCAGCGGAACATGCCGATGTCGTTGCGCCCATCGCCGATCACGAGCACGTGGGCGGGGTCGACACCGAGCTGGGTGCGCACCAGCTGCAGCCCGGTGCTCTTGTCGACGCCGTGCGGGGCGATGTCGAGCCACGCGGTCCAGCCGACGGCGTACGAGACCTGGCTGAGCCCGATGCGGTCGACGAGCTCGACGAAGTCCTTCTCGCCCTGCTCGGGCGAGACGACCACGACACGCGACACCGGCTGGGCCGAGAGCTCCTCGAACGGCACGCGCCGCGCCTCGTGCAGGTTCCAGTCGTCCAAGTACTCGGTGTAGAGCCGGCGACCGTCGGGCAGCTCGACGAGGTAGCGCGCGTCCGGCAGGTGCTCGCGCAGCTGGGTGAGCACCTCGGCAGGGTCGAACTCCTCGACGTGGAACCGCTCGTACAGCAGGTCGTCGGCGTCGATGCGCCGCAGCACGACCGCGCCGTTGGAGCAGACGACGAACTCGGGCGCGATCTTGAGGACGCGCAGGATGCCTCGCGTGCCCTCCCAGCTGCGCCCGGTGGCGATCATGACCTCGTGTCCGGCGCGCTGCGCGTGCTCGACGGCTTCGACGACACCCGGACTGAGGGTCTCGTCCTCGAGCAGGACGGTGCCGTCGATGTCGAGCACGATGAGCAGCGGCTCGGTGCGGACGTCGGGGTCCTCGGTGTCGCGCGCGATCTTCTCGACCAGCTTCGCGGCCTTCTTCGCCTTGACGACGCGGACGCTGCCGGTGGGCGGGAGGCGCGCTTCGCTCACGCGATCGGCTCCAGAACCTCGAGGCCCCCGAGGTACGGGCGCAGCACCTCGGGCACCGCGACCGATCCGTCGGCGCGCTGGTGGGTCTCGAGCAGCGCGACGATCCACCGGGTGGTGGCGAGCGTGCCGTTGAGGGTCGCGACGTGCTGCGTCTTGCCGCCGTCGGGGCGGTGACGGATGTCGAGCCGACGCGCCTGGTACGTCGTGCAGTTCGAGGTGCTGGTCAGCTCGCGGTACGCGTCCTGCGTGGGAACCCACGCCTCGACGTCGTACTTGCGGGCTGCGCTCGAACCGAGGTCGCCGGCCGCGACGTCGATGACACGGTACGAGAGGCCGAGATCCTGCAGCATCCGCTCCTGCATGCCGACGAGGCGCAGGTGCTCGGCCTCGGCGTCGTCGGGGCTGGTGTAGACGAACATCTCGAGCTTGTTGAACTGATGCACGCGGATGATGCCGCGCGTGTCCTTGCCGTACGAACCCGCCTCGCGGCGGTAGCACGTCGACCAGCCGGCGTAGCGCTTGGCGCCCGCGGTCAGATCGAGGATCTCGTCCATGTGGTAGCCGGCGAGCGGCACTTCGCTGGTGCCGACGAGGTACAGGTCGTCCTCTTCGAGGTGGTAGACCTCGGCGGCGTGCTGGCCGAGGAAGCCCGTGCCCCGCATCACCTCGGGCCGCACGAGCGTCGGCGGCACGAGCGGCACGAAGCCCTCCTGCAGCGCACGGTCGAGGGCGAGCGTCATGAGGGCGAGCTCGAGGCGCGCACCGATGCCGGTGAGGAAGTAGAAGCGGCTGCCCGACACCTTGGTGCCGCGCTCCATGTCGATGGCGCCGAGCTTCTCGCCCAGCTCGAGGTGGTCGCGCGGCTCGAAGTCGAACACGACGGGCTCGCCGTGGGTGCGCAGCGTGACGAAGTCCTCCTCGCCGCCGGCGGGGACGCCCTCGATCACGACGTTCTCGATGATCGAGAGCGCCTGCTCGGCAGCCTCCTCGGCGGCGGTCACCGCGTGCTGGGCGGCCTTGACCCGCTCGCTGAGGTCCTTCGCCTCGGCGACCAGCGCGGCCTTCTCGTCCTTCGGCGCCTTGGCGACGCGCTTGCCGTGCGCGTTCTGCGCGGCCCGCAGCTCTTCGAACGCGGTGATCGCCGCGCGGCGCTCGCGGTCGGCCTCGAGCGCGGCATCCACCGCGGCGACGGACTCCCCCCTAGCCTCCTGCGAGCGCTTGACCAGCTCGGGATTCTCACGGAGAAGAGTGGGATCGATCACCCGACCATCCTAGGCGCGGGCGGTGGACGGCGCCCGGTCTCAGCCTATGTAGATCGCGACGAGGGCCGCGCGGTCGCTGAACCAGCGCGCGTAGACCGCCTCGAGCTCGGGCGCGAACCCGCCGGGCGGCATCACCTGTGTGCCGAGGTACGCGAACAGCTCGGTCGGCAGCGACGCGGGGTCGCCCCGCACCGAGCCGTCGATCTGCTGCTGGATCGGATCGTCGGCGGGGATCTTCGCATACTCGGCCGCGACGAGTTCGTCGACGGTGCCGACCTCCCACGAGTCGAGCTGGTCGTAGGCGGCGTGCAGCAGCTCGTGCGCGAGCACGGTCACCGCGGTGCCGGGAGCGAAGGGGTCGACCGCGTCGCTGATGAGGATGAAGCCGTTCGAGCTCCAGCATCCGCTCGTCACCAGGTCGGGATCCTCGCCCGTGCCGCACATCTCGGCGATCTCGTCGAGCGACGCAGTGCGCGGGCGCTGCCGGAACAGCAGGTCGCGCCCCTCCTGCGTGAGCTGCGCACTGTCGGCGAGCGTGACGACCTGCTCCTCAGGGCTCGGCGGGCCGCCCGTGAACAGCTCGCTCGTGAAGGTCGAGACCCGCTCGGGGCCGATGACGGTGACGGCCGTGAACAGCAGACCGCACACCACCGCGAGCGTCAGACCCACCCGCACTCCGCTCGAGCCTCGGCGCCGAGGCGGCGGATCCGGGAACCGTCCGGGCTCGAACAGGGTCACACGCGAACCCTATCCCGGCTCTGCGCGGTCGCGGCGGCCTCTAGGGTGTATCCATGGCGCCCTCCCCGGAAGACACCCGTGCGGAGCAGTCGATGGATGCCGCGACCGACGCCGCACCGCGTCGGCGCCGCGCCGCTCTCATCTACAACCCGATCAAGGTCGACCAGCACAAGCTGCGCGGGTGGGTGACGCAGGCGTCGACGGATGCCGGGTGGGACGAGCCGCTGTTCGCCGAGACCCGCATCGAAGACCTCGGCGACGGAGTGACCCGCGAGGCGCTCGCCCAGGGCGTCGACGTCGTCATGGTCGCGGGCGGCGACGGCACCGTGCGGGCCGTGTCGGAGGCGATGAGCGGCAGCGGCGTGCCGATGGCGATCGTACCGAGCGGCACCGGCAACCTGCTCGCCCGCAACCTGCGGCTGCCTCTCGAGCATCCGCGCAAGATGGTCGACGCCGCCTTCCGCGGCGACACACTCGCGATGGACGTGGGCGTCGCCCGCATCACGCGCCCCGGCGGCGAGACCGTCGAGCACGCGTTCGTCGTGATGGGCGGCATCGGACTCGACGCCGCGATGATCCAGCACACCAATCCGCAGCTGAAGAAGACCGTCGGCTGGGTGGCGTACGTCGACGGCGCCGCGCGCTCCCTGGCGAACGCGCAGCCGTTCCGCGTCACGTACCAGCTCGCGGGCCACCGCCTGCACACCGCCCGGGTGCAGAGCATGCTGTTCGCAAATTGCGGCTCGCTGCCCGCCGGGCTCTCGCTCATCCCCGAGGCATCCGTCGCCGACGGCGCGCTCGACGTCGTGATCTTCCAGCCCAAGGGCACGCTCGGCTGGATCTTCGTGTGGCGCCGCGTCGCATGGGACAACAGCGTGCTGCGCCGGTTCCGCGCCGGTCGCGAAGTGCTCAAGCTGCGCACCAAGGACAACGCGGTGCGTTACTTCAAGGGCGACGGCGTCGAGATGGCGGCCCAGGAGCCCAAGCCCGTGCAGCTCGACGGTGACGAGTTCGGGCTGGCCGTCGGCATCGACTGCCGCATCGAACCGCAGTCGCTCATCGTGTCGGTGCCCGCCGGACACGACGTGTCGTCGCTCTGACGCCCACCTCGGGCGTCGGGCGCTCCGCCCGAGTGCCGCGGA
>JAUHVN010000196.1 GCA_030425055.1 Actinomycetes bacterium
GGATGCCTCTCGAACAGCTGCGTCGCGAGGATCAGAGCGGCCTTCATCGCGGCATCCCCCTTTCGCACTCGGAGCCGTGGCACGCCCGACCATACGTCGGGGCCCAGCGCAAGACCCGGTCTTGCGCCGAAGCCGCACCTATGGTTGCCGGCATGGACTCCCCTGACGTCGTCGTGGTCGGCGCCGGCCTGGCCGGTCTGCGCTGCGCGACCCGGCTCGCGCGCGACGGCCTCGGGGTCGTCGTGGTCGAGGCGGAGAACGTCGTGGGCGGGCGGCAGCGCACCGACGAGGTCGACGGCTTCCGACTCGACCGGGGGTTCCAGGTGCTCAACCCGGCCTATCCCGCCGTCAAGCGATGGGTCGATGTCGACGCTCTGCGGCTGCGACGATTCCCCGTGGGTGTGCGGGTGCGTCGCGAGCGCGGCACGGTCGAGCTGGGGCATCCGCTGCGGCATCCGTCTCTGCTCGTGCCGACGCTGCGCAGCGGTCTGGTCAGCCCCGCGGATGCCGTCGCGCTGGCGCGCTGGGCGACCCCGGCGCTGCTGCGACCGCGGCAGGTCAAGCGCGGCGTCGACCGCACCCTGCGCGAGGCGTGGGACGCCGCGGGACCACGCGGGCCGCTGCGCAGCGAAGTGCTCGAGCCCTTCCTCGCCGGGGTGCTTGCCGACGACGGCGGTGCCGACACGTCGGACGCGTTCGCCCGGCTGCTGCTGCGCTCGTTCGCGCTCGGACGCCCCGGCGTTCCGCACGCCGGCATCTCGGCGCTGCCGGCGCAGCTTGCGCAGCGCGCGCAGAGCGCGGGCGCGCGCATCAGGACCGGCGCCCGTGTCGCCCGCATCTCGCGCCGCGGCTCCGAGCTGCGCGTGGCGATCGAGGGCGCCGACACGGTCGCGGCGCGGGCGGTCGTCGTCGCCGTCGGTCCCGAGGCGGTCTCGTCGCTCGTCGACGTGCCCCGGCCCGCGACGCGCGGGCTGCAGACCTGGTGGTTCGCAGCGGATGCCGGAGCTCCGGCATCCGCTCTTCTCGCCGTCGACGGGCGCCGCCGCGGACCGATCGTCAACACCGTCGCGATCACCCGGACCGCCCCCGCGTACGCTCCGCCGGGCCGCCATCTCGTCGAGGCGACGTGCCTCCTCGGGGCGGATCCCGTCGGCGAGCGGCAGGTACGGTCCCAGCTCGCCGACATCTGGGGGCCGGAGGCGCACGCCTGGGAGCTGCTGCGACGCGATGACCTGCCGCACGCGCTCCCTGCGCAGTCGGCGCCACTGCGTCTCACGAGTCCCGCCGCCGTGGCCGACGGGATCTATGTGGCGGGCGACCACCGCGACACCGCATCGATTCAGGGCGCGCTGGTGTCGGGTGAACGCGTGGCGCACGCGGTGCTCGCCGATCTGGGCAGCGGGTCGTCGATGTCGGCGGCCTGAGCCGTCTGGTGGTGGGAGTTCTCCACAGGTATCGAATCTCTGTGCGAATGTCGGCGGGTTCTGACATGCTCTAGATGTGAACATCATCACGAGCATGCGCGAACGGGTCGACCGGCTCGCCGCTTGCGAGGAGCTGAATGTCGAGTCGTCTGCGCTCCCCACGAGCGCGCAGGGTCTGAGCGACCAGTCGGTACTCAACACGCTCGCCGAACTCTCGGCGGTCATCAACGACGCGACACGCCTGCAGGCCGTGCTCGCGGGCGTCGCGGCGCAGCGATCGCGGCGGGAAGAGCGCGGTGACTTCTCGACCCAGCGAGGGCACGCCTCGCCGGTGTCGCTGATCCAGTCGATCACGGGCGGCACGAAAGCGGATGCCGCGCGACAGGTGCGCGTCGGCAGCGCCCTGCTCGAGGTCGACGTGCAGGTGTCGGCGGGTGCCGAGGCCGTCGACGGCGGCGCCGGGGGTGACGGTGGCTGCGGCGACGTGTCGGCGTGTGCTGAAGGCGAGGTCGGGCCGGGCGAGCCGTGGAACGCACCGCTGCACCGCGCTCTGCTCGACGGGCGGCTCACCTCGGCCCAGCACGACGCGATCCAGCGCGGCCTCGGCGAGCCGGTCGCTGCGGTCGCGGGCGGAGCGTCATCAGCGGCCGTTCGCGAGGCGTGGAGCCTCGCCGCGGACGGTCTCGTCGACGAGGCATCCGGCACGCCTGTCGAGGAACTCTCGAAGCGGGCGCGCACCGTGCGCGACCTGCTCGATCCCTGCGGAGCGGAGGAGCGGTACGCGCGCCGCTTCGAGAACCGCTCGCTGCGATCGTGGGTCGACAAAGACGGCCAGCACCACACGAGCATCGTCCACGACGACGAGATGGCGCTGTGGGTCCAGGCGATTCTCGACGCCGGACTCAGGCCCCGCCGCGGGGGCCCGCGCTTCCTCACCGACGGGGAGCGCGCCGCTGCCGCTGAACTCGTCGCCGACGCCCGTACGAACGAGCAGATCGCCTACGACCTGTTCATGGACATCGTGCGTGCCGGAGCGCTGGCCCACGCCGGCGACGTGTTCGGAGCACGTCAGCCGGGGGTGCGGATGGTCGTCGTGAAAGACGCCGTCGGACCGCGCGATCCGATGGGGCGGCTGCTCGCCGTCGGCCACGCCGAAGACCGCGGCGACGCGCTGCCCGGCTCGGTGATCGACCGCAACCTCTGCGCGGTCGGCTCACGCGACGTGACGGTCGACGGATGCGGCAACCCGCTCGACGTCGGCAGAGAGCAGCGGCTGTACACGTCCTCGCAGCGCGTGGCTCTCGCGGTGCGCGACGGCGGTTGCATCTGGCCCGAGTGCACGCGCCCGGCGTCGTACTGCGAAGCGCACCATTGCGATACATGGTCGGTCGATCGCGGGCGTACCGACATCGATCGCGGCGTGCTGCTCTGCCGGTTCCATCATCTCGCGCTGCACAACCAGGGGTGGCGGATCACACGCGACCGCACGGGGCCGTTCGTCCTGCACCGTCCGCCGGGCGACGGTCCGCCGATCGTGCTCGAGTCGAAGGCGGCGTGGCGATGGGCGTGGGATCCGCCCCCGCCACCCGACCGAGGGCGATGGCGCGAACCGGGTGCCGTCACTGCGGGCGCCGCATGAACGGCGACGGCGCATTCCGAGCGGACTACCCTCGGTTCTCATGGGAGCACCGCCCGGATGGTACGACGACGGCAGCGGCCGTCAGCGCTGGTGGGACGGCGAGCGCTGGTCGAATGACGTCATCGACCTGCGCGAAGACCTGCCCGTGCTGCGCAACGACGCCGGCCCGGCGAACGCGCCCGCCGCGCCGGCCGGATGGCACGAGGTCGACGGACGCCAGCGATGGTGGGACGGCCGGCAGTGGACCAACGCCTACCGCTACAGCGGTGAGGAACGCGAGTTCGAAGGCATCGTCGCAGACGGCCGGTGGATCCACTTCGGCGAGCTGAGCAGACCGGTCGGGCAGGTCGCGGCATCCGTCCAGCCCGGATCCAACCTGATCGGGCGATCGACGCTCGCCAAGTCGCTCGCGGCACGCGGGGCGCTCACGCCGACCGGCGCGATTCCGGGCCGGATGCTGAAGCGCCACATCCGCCCGACGATCGCCTATGTGCTCATCGACTCCGCGGAGCAGCCGTGGGTCGTACCCGTGCCCGCGGGCCGCGACGCCGACGCGCAGAGCTTCGCCGCGTGGGTGACGACCCTCTCGAGCCACTACCGCTATCGCGACTGACGCCGCCGGTGTGAGGCCCCGCGATCACGCGGTCCGCAGGATCTTCTCCATCGGCCTGCCCTTGGCGAGCTCGTCGACGAGCTTGTCGAGATAGCGGATCTTCTGCATGAGCGGATCCTCGATCTCCTGCACCTTCACTCCGCAGATCACACCGGTGATCATCGATGCGTTCGGATTGAGGTCGGCATCGGCGAAGAAGTCCTCGAACGTCGTGTGCTCGTCGAGATGGCGGCGCAGCTCGGGCTCGTCGAAGCCCGTGAGCCACTCGATGACCTCGTCGAGCTCGGCCGTCGTGCGCCCCTTGCGCTCGACCTTCGTCACGTAGTGCGGATACACCGCCGCGAACGCCATCGAGTAGATCCGGTGCATCTTCTCAGGCTACCGCCGGGCACCGTCACTCCTCTTCGATGAGATGCAGCTGCGTACCGTCGAGGTCGATGAGGTAGCCGGCACGCTGCCCCCACTCCTGAAGGGCGACCGGCACGAGGCGAGGAGTGCCGGTGGTCCGCTCGGGTACGCCACTCGCACGCACCGCGGCGTACAGTCCGTCGAGGTCGGCGACGCGGACGCTGGCCATGAACCAGCTCGAATACGGATCCAGCTCGGGTGCGAGGAAGAACTCGAGCCGCACAGCACCGCGGCCGAGGATCAGCCAGCCGCCGTCGCGATAGACGACCTCGAAGCCGAACCGCCCGTAGAACGCGACCGACGCATCGAAGTCGCGCGACGGCAGGTTGGGAACCGCGCGATCGACCATGGCCCGACGCTACCGCGACCGCGCGCGGCGCGGCACCCCGATCGTCCGTCGCATCACGCGCACCGCACAACGTGCTAAGGTTCGAAGACCCATTCGGGTTCGACCGCGTCCCTTTCTCTCTGCCTCATCGTGGAGTCGCAGATCGCCTGACGCCCGACCGTCTCACGAACGGTTCCCCCCGAGACTCACCCCGCGCGCCGCGTCCCTTCGCGTCTTCGACGCCGCCACGCCGCGCGACCTCCGGAAAGACAGCCATGATCATCTCCTCCGCTGCCGAAGCGGCCGTCGACTGGCGCCACGCCGCCGACGGCGTCTTCGTCGCGACCCGCGCCGGCGAGTTCGCCGGCTTCGTCGACATCACCCCGCACGGCTTCGATGCCCACAGCGCGACGGGCTCGGATCTGGGGTTGCACGCCACCCGCGAACTCGCGTTCGCCGCCGTGGCCGCGGCACCGGTCTTCGCCGCCGCGCCACGCCGGCATCGCCCCGCACGTCCGCTTCGAGCACTTCGAAACGGCGCACCCGGTCGCTCCCGCGGCCCGAGCATGAGAAGGAAAGACACGATGGCCAGTGGCACCGTGAAATGGTTCAACTCCGAGAAGGGCTACGGCTTCATCTCTCCCGACGACGGCGGCGCAGACTTGTTCGCCCACTTCAGCGCCATCAGCGGCGACGGGTTCAAGGAACTCCGCGAAGATCAGAAGGTCGAGTTCGACTCCGAGCGCGGCCCGAAGGGCATGCAGGCGGCGAACATCCGCCCGCTGTGACGCTTGCGCCGGCCGGCGCGGGGACCTCGCGCCGACCGGCTGCTCCCTGAGGAGTCCCCGGGTATTCCGGGCGAGCCATGCGCGCTGACGTAGTGTGGGCACAGCGATAGGCAACCGCCTCTGGCTCCATGGGCCACAGCGGTCACCATCGAAACGCGGGTGTCTTCATCTCTTCCACCGCCCTCGAGCCCCGGCTCGGACCCATCCGACAGACGTACGCCGGCACCGAGGACTTTCCCCCGATCGCCCGCGCCTACACGGACGTCGCGCAGATCGTGAGGGAAACCGGACTGCTCCGCCGCGCGCCGTGGTTCTACAGGTCCGTCGGCGCGATCATCGCCCTCGGCTTCGGCGGCGCCATCACCGGGTTCATCCTGTTCGGGCAATCCTGGTACCAGCTCCTCATCGCGGCCGCGCTCGGCATCCTCTTCACGCAGGCTGCGTTCCTGGGCCACGAAGCCGGCCACCGTCAGATCCTCACCTCGGGT
>JAUHVN010000197.1 GCA_030425055.1 Actinomycetes bacterium
GCGTCCGTCGCGGATATCTCCGCGTTCGTCCACCACCAGTCGGAGGATCGCTACGACGTCCTCCGGTCGAATCCCGAACTGCTCGCCGTCCACCAACGCATCGCGCAGGCCGAGTTCGATCGGCTCATGGAGGTGATCGCCCGCTACTACCGCCTGGTGATCTTCGACTCCGGCAACGACGAATCCGCTGAGCGATGGCTCCGAATGGTCGACTCGTCGTACCAACTGGTGATCCCCACCCTCACCGCTCCGGAGTCGGCCGAGTCCGCGGCTCTGCTTCTCGATGCCCTCCACACCCGCGACCACCGATCCTCAGCACTTGCTGCCAACGCCGTCGTGGTCATCACCCAAGCGGAACGCGCACCTGGTCGCGAGCTCCGCGCGCTTGCGGAGCGCTTTGCGCCCCTCGTCCGCGCCGTCGAGATCGTCCCGTTCGATCCGGCGCTGAAGTCCGGCCACATCCGACACGACGCCCTGAGGCCAGCGACACGGAACGCATGGCTACACGCCGCGGCCGCCGCGGCATCCCGACTCTAAGGAGACACCCATGCAGGCCCTCCTAGGCAAGGCGATCGCCATCGGCATCGCGATCGCGTTCGTGCTCAGCCTCGTGTTCGGCTTCCTCACTGAGGCGACCACCCAGCTGCTATGCGGTGCGCGCCCCATCCCGGAGAATCTCTTCTCCGGCCTCTGGCTGGCAGTCTCCGGACAGTCCTCCGCGTACTCCGCCCCTTCGGGATGCGAACTGCCCGTAGCCGTCATCCGCGCCGTCGACATCGCGCTCATCGTTCTGGTCGCTGTCGGCGCGGTGTTCGGGCTGGTGAAGTGGCGCAAGTATCGCGAGTCGAGCAGGTACTTCCTGTCGGAGCTGCGCCGACGCCCGGGGTTCGCGCGAGCACGAGACCTGCAGGAGTTCCTCTCCGCCAAGTCGGTCCTGCGGCGGGCGAAGCAGTTGCGTCCAGACCTGGAGAAGCCGAAGCCCACCGACGTCGGATGGCGGGTCGGACGATCGCAGGGGATGGACGTCTACGTGTCGATCGAAGATTCGGTGGCGCTCGAGGGGCCGCCGCGATCCGGCAAGGGGTACCGGGTGCTGATCCCCGCAATTCTCGACTGGTCCGGGCCCCTGATCACGACGTCGACCACCAACGACAACCTCACAGCGACGCTGCGCATGAGGCAGCGTCGCGGCGACGTCCACGTCTTCGACCCGCAGCGCCTCAGTGGCATCCGGCACCCCGTTCGGATCAGTCCCATCGCCGGCTGCGAGAACCCGCTGGTCGCGACCCAGCGCGGCACCGCGATCGTCACCGGCACCGCGCTGGGCACCTCGTCGACGAACGCGGAGTGGGCTCAAGCATCCGGAATCGTGCTCTCGCGACTGCTGCACGCGTGCGCGCTTGCCGGCCACGGCGTCGACAAGCTCTTCGAATGGGGGTCGAGCCCCACACTCGCGAAGGACGCCATCCCGATCCTCGCCGACAGCGGCGCACGCGCGTGGGCAGCCGGGCTTGATGCCACGCTCAGCGGAGACGAGAAGCTGCTGTCGTCGATCTGGTTCGGCGTCACCAGTGCGGTCATGCCGCTGTCGGTTCCCGAGATCCGAGACAGCCTCATGCCCCGACCGGGAGATCGTGTGTTCGACCCCGTCGAGTTCCTGCAGGCGCCGAACACCCTCTACCTGATCGGGTCAGCCGCCGGCGCCGAGGCGATGGGCGGATTCCTCGGGGCGCTGGTCGACGACATCGTCGAGGTAGCCCGAAAGGAAGCGCTGGCATCACCCAACGCGCGTCTGGCGCACCCGTTGGGACTGATCCTGGACGAGATCGTCAACATGTTCCGCTGGGGCAACCTGCCCCGCATCATGGCCGACGGTGGCGGCCGTGGCATCTGCACGTTCGTCGTGCTCCAAGCACTCTCGCAAGCCGAGACCTCCTGGTCGCGGGCCGAAGCCGACACGATCTGGGCCGCCGCAACTGCAAAACTCCTCCTTGGCGGGGCATCACACGTGGAGCACCTCCGCGACATCGAGACCATGCTCGGCCACCGCGACTACCGGCGCACCCAGCGCTCCTGGAGCAGCGACGACACGCGCTACAACACCAGCGAGCAACTTGAACGACGACCGGTGATGTCCGTCGACGAGATCCGCCGGATGCCGTCGAACACGGGCCTGCTCGCGTTCCGCAACGTGAGTCCGGTGCTGCTTGAGCTGGCCGGATGGGACGCGCGGCGCGACGCCCGCGAGATCCAGGCCGGCAAGCGCGACCTCGAGCGCGAGCAGCGCGCTGTGTTCGCCGCCGCGCGTGATCGCGACGCCCACTGGCAGCAACCCGTCGAGGTCTCCGATGAGCAATAGGCGCATACCTACAGCCGGCGGGCGGTACCGGTCCGGGTTCCTGAAGTCCACGGCGTGGCTCGCCAGACGCGACCGCTGGTTCCGGGAGCACACCCGCGCCCACGGTGCGGTGGCATGCGAGCTCTGCGACGGCATCGGCGACGCACGCTCGCTCGAACTCCACCACCTCGACTACACCGGTGTAGATCGAACAAGCCGCGGGTGGCGATCACGGGAGCGCGACGAGGATCTCATGCCGCTGCATCCCGCCTGTCACGAGACGCTCCACCGTCTCATCGACCGCGACACCGTGCTCTCGCGACAGCGCACGCGTCGAGACGCGACCATGATCGCGCTTGCTCAGCTTCGGTCTGTGACCAGTGAGGAGGTCCAGGATGCCTGACTCGGAGGCATACCAGCTCGCAAGGCAGGCGCTGGTGGATGATGCGACCCGGCCGAGCCCGCCACCGCGACCGCCGACTCTCGGCGGCTCGACGAACTGGCGGACGATGACCGACCAGCAGGCCAGGGATGAATGGAGCGCGCTGCGTGACTGGGTCGAGTGGGTCACAGTGCGCTACGACATCCCGCTTAGCCTCATTCCGACCTGCTGGTGGAAACACGGAGCACTCGTCGAAGAACTGTCGGCGCTGCACAGCGCCCACCGCGCGGCCTTCCACTCGATGGACAACGGGAACGGGCCGATCACCTGGCACCAGCACTTCGCCAACGCCATACCCCGGCTGCGGAACGCGTACAACGGCGGGTGCAGTGAGGGGCACTCGTCGCGGCGACCCCGTTCGTGGTCGGGCGTGACCGATGAAGAGGAGTGGGATGCGTGGACGAACCAGAGCCACGCCCACTGAGGCATCCGACCGGATGCCCCACATCAAGAGAAAGGAAGAACGATGAGCACCAGGATCCCCGTCACCCTCGAGGGCAACCTCACCGGCGACCCGGAACACGGCACCGGAGAGTCGGGCAACGAGTACGCCCGCTTCACGGTGGCCGTGAACGACCGTCGCCTGAACGAGACGACCGGACGGTGGGAGGACGCCGGCACGGTGTTCCACCGCGTCGTCGTCTTCAGTCAGCAGGCACGCCACGTGGCCGACTCGCTCCACAAGGGCGACTCGGTGCTGCTCGCAGGAGACCTGCGGTTCGGCACCTACGTCGACAAGGAGACCGGCCAGACGCGCGAGACGCGCGACGTGATCGCCGACAACGTGGCCGCATCGCTGAAGTTCACGAACGTCGATGTGGCACGCGCCCCAAAAGCTAGCAGCCCCGAGGCGAACACCTCGGGGCCGGTAGTCGCACCGGTCTCATCCACCGGTGCGGGGCTCGCGCGCTGATCCATCAGATCACGGTTGCGGGCGGGAGTCATCGTACTCCCGCCCGCTTCGTGTGTCATCCGCCTGATTCCTCGCTCAGCCCCTCGACGGCGCCTTCCCACACCCAGCAGCGTTGCATCGTGCCCGCCACCTTGAACTCGATCCCGACCGCGTGCGGCGTCCACCGCGCAGCGACTGCCTCACGCGCACCGGTGTGTTGCCGAATCGCACCCATGCGCTCACTCGCCGCCCCGGTTTCGGATCGATCGTCAAGGGCACCTGCTGCAACTCAAGCTCAGTGGCTGTGAGCGTCTGCAACGGGCCCTTACTCGCAAGAGTCTCAAGGATGCGCTGGTCGGCGAGCCTGTCGAAGTGATCGGCGTACCGGCGATTGCTTCCCATGAGTCCTTCCGCGTCGTCGCACCGGTCCGCGCTTGAGGTGAGGCTAGCGACGACTGCCGACGCTCACCGGATCCCGACTCCGGACCGACGATCCGAATTCAAGGTTCCGGGACCGGCGGCGGTTCGTGCGAGCGCTTCTTGTTCTCGCTCAGCTGGGCTCTGCACGTGACGACGCAGGTTCTCCTCGATCGCGCGCGCGAGCCATGACTCAGCCTCGGTGGAGTCGACCATCATCTGCTCCAGCTCCTCCGATCGCGTGTCGACCCGGTCTCGCAGAGCCGCGAGCACATCACTCTCCGACGACGTGGTGACCGCACGACGTCCGTGCGCCGCCGCGCTCTCGCGTGCGGCTTCGAGCTCGAGCTGCGTCGCGAGGACCTCGGCCTCGACCAGCCAGGCGCTGGCCGCCGCGATCTGCTCGAGCCGTCCGTTGGAGTCTTCACGCAGTGTGGCCTCGACACGCTCGATGTGTTGCTCACGGCCGAAAGGTCGCGCTGCAGAACCGCTCGCCCCGATGTCGTCTGCGAGCCAGCGAGCAGCGCGACCCAGTTCAGCTCGCGCCGCGTTGCGCGCGTCATCGAGCGTCACCTCGATGGTTCCTCTCATCATGCTCTCGGCGATCGCCTCGCGAGCTACTGCGTCGGTTGCCGCGATCGCGATCACTTCGTTGCGCGCGCGACCGCGAGTCATTCCGACGTAGAGTCCGGATGCGTCGACGCCGGGCCCCACGATCGAGACGTCGGTCGTCTCACCTTGGATGCCGTGAACGGTCGACGCGTACGCGAGGTGGACGTGATCAGCGACATAGTCCGTCGATACGGTCCGAACGTCGCTTGAGTCCGAGATGCTCACGAGCTGTACCCCGTTCTGTGTGATTCGCCCTACGGTCCACAGTGCGCGATTCTCGACGTTCGCCGAGATGTCGTTGCGCCGGGTCTGGACGATATCGCCTTCGAGGATCCGCTGCTCGCCCCGCCCGATCGCGATCCGAGTCAGCGAGAGTTGGCCGAGCTCGATGCGCCGATCCTGGATCGCCTCGTTGATGGCATCTGCCTCGTCGTTGGTCCCGGTGACCAGAGCGATTCGGGCATGGTCGCAAGCCCAACGGAAGTAGGCATCCACCATCGCCTCTTGCGCAGCGACGTCGTCAGCGACCCGACGGATCAGCCCCCGATCGTCGAGCTCCCGCGCCACCTCCATCGCCGCATCCCGACGGCCTGACTGCCGGAGCCGGAGGGTCAGTTGCGCGTAGGACGGATCGCGGAAACGGTGCACCGAGTCCAGTTCGACCACTGCATCGCTCCGCTGAGCCATGCAGGCCATAGCACCTGCGTGACCCACAGGCATCGCCTGCAGATGGTCTCCAACCATCGCGATGCCGGCGCCGGTCTCGGCGGCCAGTTCCGCGAGCGCGTTGGCAGTGTGGAGATCCACCATGCCGGCCTCGTCAACGACAATCCGATCGCCGACACCGATCGGATACCGAGCCGGACCCGTGAAGCGCATGCCCGTCGCGGCATCTAGGGCGTGTCTCCTAACCTCTCTGGGTGCTTGGCGGCAGGCTGAGAGGCGTGTCGCGTACTCGTACTGTTTCGGATGCTGCGTGGGCTC
>JAUHVN010000198.1 GCA_030425055.1 Actinomycetes bacterium
GACTCCGTACCCCCGTCCCTTGAAGTAGCCCCCGGCCTGTGGGTATCCCCACTCGCCGTTCGCGGCAGGGATCGGGCCGGTGCGGACATCCGACGTGGCGTGGTCGCCCGCGACGGCGAAAGGGATCGCGACCAGCGGGGTGACGAGCATCCCGATCAGGAGTGTGAGGAAAAGGAGGAGTCCGATTCCGATCCGGCGGCCGGTCCTCGTGTTCGCGAGGGCTGCTGCGGTGGCGACCGGGGCTCCCATCTCAGGGCTCCACTGACCCCGAGAAGTAGCGGACGACCTTGCAGTCACCTGCCTGCTGCGCGGTCTCCGGCGTCGGGACGGACCCGTCGCCGCACAGCACCTGGACGCTCACGCGCGCGGCCTCGTCGTACGACGTCTCGTTGCCGGCGTTGTCGGAGCGGGTGAAGGTGAGAGTGACGTCTGCCGTGCCGATGGTCATGTCGCCAGATGCGTCGTCCGGCACCTCGGTGAACTCGACGTCGCCAATGACCGTTGCGGTGACGCGGCCGTCTTCGTTCGCGAGCGACTCCCACTCCGCTTCAGGCAGCACGACTCCCTGTCGCAGCTCGAGTTGCGACGCCTGCATGTCCGACGCGCGGTCGGCTTCGGAGGTGTAGCGGATGTCGGGCGTGAACCACGTGTCGAGATTGGCGAGCCACTCAGCGCGGCTACTCAACCGCGTGTCGAACGTCGATGCCGCTGCCAGCGCTGCGCGGACGTAGGTCTCGGCATCCGTCGTGATCGGCTCCGGCGCCCAGCCCTTATCGGCGACGGATGCGTCGACGAACTCGTCGTCTCTGGGCCCGGCGGGCTCGGTCGCCGGCGTGGAGTCTGGGGGAGTGGTGTCAGCGGGAGCTGGCGCCTCGCCCCCAGAGAAGAGGGATGCGAGGATGATGGCCAGGACGCCGACGAGTAGGACTGCGCCGCCGACGATTGCCCAGACGAGACCCCGCGTGCGCCGAGTGTTCCGTGCAGTGGTCATCGGCCGCCGTCACTTGCCCGAGTGCGGCGCGTGCGTCGAATCGCCCGTGACAAGGCACGCGATGCCGTGTCGAGAGAGATTGCTTCGCTTGACATGAGGGAAGCATATAACCGTACACTGCATTTGTGAAGCATTTTTTGACTCCCTCTTGTGGACGGCGCTGGAGCGGTGGGCCAAACTGGGCTCGTGCCTCGCTACGCCCGCCCCGCGAACAGTGACTACGCGGAGGATCCGATCAACGCGCTCGGGAACGTCATGCAGGCGACCATCATCGGTCTCCTGCGGAAGAACCCGGGGCTGACGCGTTCCGAGATCGCCGATGCGATCGAACTCCCGAAGATGACCATCGCGAACGGGCTCGAGAAGCTCCTCGACGCAGGGTTGATCCTTGCGGACCCGCCGCGCGACGTGGCCATCCGCGGCCAGCGAGTTCGCTACACCGTCGATGACGCACAGGTCACCGAGATGGTTATGCGCCTCGAGCAGGTGCTGGGGGAGTTCTAGTCGACTGGCCCTCGGCCGCAATTTCGGCGGAGTCGGGCGGACCGCTTGCCTTGACATCTCGCACCTTCCTCGGATCGCCGCGGTACCGCGGGATGCTGTTTGAGCATGCCCAACAGCGTGAGGCGTTCATGCTCGCATCCATCGCCGTGTGAGCGCAACGGTTGATTTGGGCATGCCCAACGGGTAGCTTGAGCAATCTCAACTGGGTCGTTGGGCATGCCCAACGGAGTCCCTTCCCTGCCCGAGGCGAAGGATGGTCAACAGAACATGACGGAAGACGAGAGCAAGATGGCAGCAGACGAGTTGGCGAAGCGACTTCGTCTGCTGCTCGACGTATCGATCGCTGAGACCGGCGAGGAGCCGACCTACTCGCAGATCATGGCGTTCCTTCAGACGCGGGGCGTCAGCCTGTCCCGGTCGCGATGGACGTACATGGTGAACGGCCATCGGTTCGTGCAGGATCGCGCGTTGTTCGAGGCGCTCGCGGAGTACTTTGAGGTCGAACCTGCGTTCCTCGCCGGGGGCGCCGATGCGCCGATGCCGGCGAAGGTTGCCGCGCAGCTCGATCTGGTCAGATCCATGCGGGTCGCGAAGGTCAAGTCCTACGCAGCGAGAACCCTCGGCGACATTTCTCCCGAAGCGCTTCAGGCGATCACCCGATTCCTCGACAACGAATCAAATGAGGGCACGACCGCACGCGGTTCGCGGACGGTGATCACGGCGACGGCTCCGGAGGGAAGTGACGGACAGTGAAGGTCGCAATGCACGCGCCGACGGCGCTCAAGGAACTCGAGCTTGATGATTCCTTCTCGCTCGATGAGCTCGTGGGCGCACTGGAGCGCCGGCGCGGCCGGCCACTGCGGATCGTCGAGCTTGCAGACCTGAGCGATCGTGAGGGTATTTGCGCGCTTTGGCTGATGACCGACAAGGAGGATCTCGTGCTCCACGCGCGAAGTGAGTCGACGCTCCATAGGCAGCAGTTCGTGTTGCACGAGTTGGCCCACATCATTCTCGACCACGGTCATGACGATGCCGATGGCCCCGACGCACTGCTCCCCGACATCGCGCCGTCTACGCGGCGTCGTCTCCTGCGGCGCCAAGACCTCGTCACTGCGGAAGAGATCGCCGCTGAGTCCCTCGCGGACGATCTGGCCGCAGCCATCCGCGGGTCGGTGATCCACGAGTCGAAGTTCTTGGCGATCTTCGGGTGACGCAGATCCTGGTCTCCGCGTTGCTTTGGCTGCTCGTAGCGAGCCTGCTCATCTTGCGACGGGGACGTGCCGATCGAAGCATTCTCTGGTCAGCCCTGACCATCGCGGTCGCGATGACGCTCAACATAGACGGCCTGTACAGGTGGGTCGATGGCCTCCTCGGCGGCACAAACCTTGCCACGGTGGTGGCGGATCTCGCGCTGATGCTGGGGATCTTCTTTCTGGGGCGGGCAGTTGCAAAGGCGACGGAGTACAGGCCGCGGATTGTGCGGTACGCGCTGGGAAGATGGGTGCTCGCGGTGGCGCTCGTATGCACTGTTGTCGCATTCGCGTTCATCGACCGCGGTGCAACGACCACGACCTTCATGCTGGACTACGGGGCGCAGCCCGCAGCTGCCGCCTATTCGATGACCCAGTTCGTGTACGACGGGATCGTGTTGACGGCGATGGCCGCCGTCACGACCCGGCAGATCCGGCACGGCAGGGGAGCGGACCGCTTGCCGGCCATCTCGCTTCTCATCGGGAGCGCTCTTGGGCTCTTGTTGGCGGCCGTCGTCATCGCGATGGACATTGCTCACGTCACCGGGAGTATCGCGGTGATGCTCAGTCTGGGGGCGGCGTACAGTCCGCTCTTTCTTGCGACGTTCCTCTTCCTCTGCGTTGGGCTCGCCGCCCAGCCGGCGATTCGCTGGCTACGCGCTCGGACACGGGTCAACGCAACGCGCAGGTTCATCTCGCAGACGACGCCGATGTGGCAGCGGGCGAATCGTGTTCGGCCAGGCATGAGCCAGCACGACGCGGCAGCCTACAACGCCGCAGATCCGGAGACGCGGCTGCACCGTCAACTCGTCGAGATCCGCGATGCCGCTGTCGATCCACGTGTGTTGTTCGAGTTGGGCGATGCTGAGAGGGTGACCGTCGACGCGGCTGAGGCCCATCTCCTCGGGCATACCGTGAACGCCGACTCGATGGACGTTGGTTCCGCCGCGAGGTGGACGGTTTGAGAGCGGGCTCGGCAGTCGCGGTCGCCGCTGGGCTCGGCTTGGCAGCCACCGCGGGGGCCGCGACTCTGGGGTTCGTCATCGCGCGCAAGCTGACAGCGCCGGCGTCGGGAAGGGTCTTTGACCTCACGGTTCGGGGTGTGATGCGGCGCGAGGAGCGCGACGCGGTGGTGCTCGACCGCACCGCCGGTACCGAGGCGGCCGGGATCTACAACCTGTGGCTTGAGGGCGGCGGGTGGGTCAAGCTAGGTCCGGTCATCGACCACGCGGCGGGGACGGTGACTAGGCTCGTCGATTCAGTAGATCCAAAGGACGCGCTGAGCGTTGGCCGACGCGCATCCTGGAGCGGGATCTACTTTCGCGATCCGGCGGACGCCGGTCTCGACGCGGAGGACGTCGTCGTGGAGACGCCAGCTGGGCCCGCACCGGCGTGGCTGATCCGTCCGACCGTGACGGAGACGAAAGTGTGGGCGATCCATATCCACGGGATGGCGAGCCCGCGAGCCGGCACACTCCGGGGTGTGCACGTCGCCGCAGACGCAGGTCTCGTCTCACTCGTCGTCACCTATCGCAACGATGGCGAGGGCCCGGAGGTGGGGTCGAGCCGGTCCACGCTCGGCGCCACGGAGGCGGACGACGTTCGCGCCGCAGCGAGGTACGCAATCGCCCACGGAGCGGAGCGGATCGTGCTGTTTGGATGGTCGATGGGCGGAGCGATCGCGCTGCAGGTGGCCGCCGATCCTGAATTCAGGAGCGTCATCGATCGGCTGATTCTCGACTCGCCAGTGCTCGACTGGAATGCGACCATTGCCGCGAACTGCGCGCGTGCTGGCTTGCCGCCGCAAGCCGGCGTGCTCGTGCGACCCTGGTTGGAACGGGGTCCGCTCGCACGAGTTGTCGGGTTGAGCTCGGCGATAGCGCTGGATCGTTTCGACTGGATTGCCCGTGCCGAGCGACTGTCAGTCCCGACGCTGATTCTGCACGGGACCGACGACACCTCATCTCCTCCGGGTTCGGCTCGTCGACTCGCGCAGCTCCGTTCCGACGTGGTCCAGCTCAAGACGTTCCATGCCGACCACACCTTGGGGTGGAACTCAGATCCCAATCGGTGGACGACTCTGGCCCTCAATTGGCTCACAACACGCTTCCGACAGAGCTAGCCGCGGAGCCAGAGGTCCTACACCCCGCACAGGTGGCTTGCTTGCACACGGAAGGGCATCGCCCGCGCGGGAACGGTGTCGGTTCTCACGCTGATCTGCCGCTCGAGAATGCCCAGGCGCGATCACGTTGAGCAGACGTGTAGGGGGCGTCGTCGGTGGCGTCCTTGCAGGTCGGGCGCAGCGACCGAGGCAACCTGTGTGGCCTTGGCTGCGGCGCTGGTGCGCGAGGTAGACTGCCCACGATGTTCTCTTCGGCTCGGATGCAGCGATCCGCGATGCTGAATGAGCGACTGTTGATAATGAGGCTCATTACCAGCGTCGGGTTGGCGTTGCTGCTGGCACTTGGGTTGGCGGCAACGGCCCACACCGATATGGACGGAACGCCCCCGGTTGCGTTGGTCGGGACTGACTTTATCGATCCCCACGTCGTGCCTGCGCACGCTGTCGTTGGCAGCAACGAAGCCGTTGCCGATGTGAGTTCCTCACCATCGGATGTGCTTCTTGGCACTGCTCTTTGTGCATTCGGCGTGTTGTGTGGTCTGACGCTTATGGTCGCGTTGCGATCAGTGTGGCGCCGTTGTCGACGGCCGCAGATTTGTTTGACGACACGGATGCTGCTCCCGCTACCCGTGTCTCCGGTGGCCCGCCTGCACGCAATCTCACTGCCGTTGACGCGGTTGGGCATTTCTAGAACCTGACATTTGGCACGCCGCTCGTCTTGGCGGTATTTCCTCTCCGGGCGACCGGCCCGGTCTTGTCTTGTGCCATGTCTTGATCTGGAGTTCCGATGAATACC
>JAUHVN010000199.1 GCA_030425055.1 Actinomycetes bacterium
GCGGGGAGGATCGCCGAGAGCACCACCATGATGGCGGGGATCGACACGAGCGCGAGGAACGCGGTCATGAGCGCCGGGCTGATGTCGAATTCGAAGACGCGACCCCCACCGATCGCGTCGAGCGTGCCCGGCTTGTAGAGGTGGTAGTAGTCCACGTAGATGTACAGGAACATGAAGCTCGTCCAGGCCGCGGCGAGCTTCGCTCTCGTCGAGAGCGGCTGGCTGTCGAGCGTGTTCGTGGGGTGTTGCGGGCTTGTCATGAGGTCTCCTTGAGAACGGCAATTCTTACAGCTGTAAGGTAAAGAAGTCTTACATGTGTAAGTCGAGTTGCGCAAGAA
Source organism: Actinomycetes bacterium (assembly GCA_030425055.1). Classification (GTDB taxonomy): domain Bacteria; phylum Actinomycetota; class Actinomycetes; order Actinomycetales; family Microbacteriaceae; genus Microbacterium. Next base: position 339 of record JAUHVN010000199.1, read on the forward strand.
GACTCTTGACGCGCACGGGACGTCCGCGTAATGTACAACCAAATGGTTGTACATTCTGAACTCAGCGACGACGAGATCGATCGCGTCTTCCACGCCCTGGCCGCGGCCACGCGGCGGGACATACTGCGACGAACCATCGAGCAGGAGTACTCGGTCTCGACGCTCGCCGCCGACTACGACATGTCGTTCGCCGCCGTCCAGAAGCACGTGGCCGTGCTCGAGGCGGCGAACCTCATCGTCAAGCGCGCCGAAGGAAGAGAGCGTCTCGTGCGAGCCGACCCCGCCACCATCGCCCGCGCCCGCACGCTGCTGGCCCGCTACGAGGACCTGTGGCGCTCGCGCGTCCACCGCATCGACGCGATCCTCGCCGAGGCATCCGCTTCGGAATCCGAGACCGACATCCACACCGAAACCGACACCGAAAGGGACTGACATGCCTGTCACCGACATCACCACCGACCCCGAATCGCTCACGATGACCCTCGTCGCCGACTTCGACGCACCCGTCGACCGGCTCTGGGGCGTCTTCACCGACCCGAAGCAGCTCGGCCGCTTCTGGGGCCCTCCCGGCTGGCCGGCGACCTTCGCCCTCTTCCAGCTCACCGTCGGCGGCCGCGCCGAGTACCACATGTCGGGTCCGCGCGGAGAGGCCTCGCGGGGCGCATGGGAGTTCCTGTCGATCGACGAACCCCGCCGCTTCGAGGTGCTGGACTCGTTCGTCGACTCCGACGGGGCTCCGATCGACGGGATGCCGTCGATGCGGATGACCTTCCACTTCGACGAGACCGCCACCGGCTCGCGGCTGACCAACGTGACGTACTTCACCTCGGCCGACGCTCTGGAGCAGGTCGTGGAGATGGGCGCCGTCGAGGGCTCGCGCCTCGCGATGAACCAGCTCGACCGCGTGCTGCAGGGTCTGCGCGAGTGGGCTCAGGGCCAGGGCACGCAGACCGAGATCCTCACCGACCAGCACGTGCGCATCACGCGGCTGATCGAAGGACCCCGCGAGCTCGTCTGGCAGGCCTACACCGACCCCGAGCTCATGCAGCGCTGGCTGCTCGGCCCCGACGGGTGGCGCATGTCGGTGTGCGAGATCGCTCCCGAGGCGGGCACGACGTACCGCTTCGCGTGGGAGCCCGAAGAGGGCACGCCGGGCGAGGCCTTCGGCTTCGACGGCGAGGTGCTGCTGGTTGAGGACGGCCGGCGCATGGTCACGACCGAGCACATGACGGGCACCGACTACCCGCCGACGCTCAACGACATGACCCTCTACGAAGAGGACGGCGCGACGCTCATCACGACCCTGATCGAGTACCCCGACGCGCAGACGCGCGACATGGTGCTGGCGACCGGCATGACCGACGGCATGGAGACCAGCTACGCCCGCCTCGAGGGCATCCTGCAGCAGGCCTGAGCCCGGCTCGCTGAGCTCGCTCAGGGACCGCCCTTCGTCTCGCTGCGCTCGCTCAGGGACCGCCCTTCGTCTCGCTGCGCTCGCTCAGGGACCGCCCTTCGTCTCGCTGCGCTCGCTCAGGGACCGCCCTTCGCCTCGCTGCGCTCGCTCAGGGACCTCTCACTCAGGTCGCTGAGCGAGCCGCAGGCGAGACGAAGCGCGCGTCACTCGGCCCGGGCGAGCGCGTCCTCGAGCGCGACCCACGCGAGCATCGCGCACTTCACGCGGGCGGTGTACTTCGACACCCCCGACAGGGCGGCGGCGTCGCCGAAGGTCTCCTCGTCGAGGGGCACCGTGCCGCGCGAGCGCAGCGCCGTGCGGAAACCGTCGATGAGAGCGGATGCGTCCTCGCGAGGCATCCCGTCGACGAGACCCGTGAGCATCGAGGCGGATGCCTGCGAGATCGAGCATCCGCTGCCCTCCCACGTGACATCGCGCACCGCACCGCCGTCGGAGGTCAGCCGCACCCGCAGGGTGATGTCGTCGCCGCACACCGGGTTGTGCTGGTGCGAGGTCGCCGTGGGCGCCTCGTCGGCGGCGAGTCCGTAGCCGTCGCGGGCCTTGGAGTGGTCGAGGATGAGCTCCTGGTAGAGCGACTCGAGGCTCATGCGCCGACTCCGAAGAACCCGCGGATGCCGGATACCGCGTCGAGAAGCTCGTCGATCTCGCCGTCGGTGTTGTACACGGCGGCGCTCGCCCGCATCGAGGCGGTCATACCGAACCGGCGGTGCAGCGGCTGCGCGCAGTGGTGGCCCACCCGCACAGCGATACCCCGGGCGTCGAGGAATTGCCCGGCGTCGTGGGCGTGGACGCCCTCGACTTCGAACGCGCACAGGGCGACGCGCCCGGCGCCGTCGGCGTCGCCGAGCAGGCGGATGCCGGGGATCGACCGCAGGCCCTCGCGCATCCGGCGCTCGAGCCGCACCTCGTGCGCGTGCACGGCGTCCATGCCGATGCCGTCGAGGTAGCGCACCGCGGCGGCCAGGCCGATCGCCTGCGACACCGGCTGGGTGCCGGCCTCGAAGCGCTGCGGCGGCGGCAGGTACTCCGACTCGTCGAGGCCGACGCGGGTGATCATCGAGCCGCCGACGAGGAACGGCGGCAGGTCGGCGAGCACGTCGGCGCGGCCGTACAGCCCGCCCATCGCGTAGGGGCCGAGCATCTTGTGCCCCGAGAAGACCGCAAGGTCGACGCCGAGGGCGGGCAGGTCGAGCGGCAGGTGGGGTGCGGACTGGCACGCGTCGAGCACCGTCAGGGCACCGGCATCCCGCGCCATCGCGACCAGCTCCGCGACCGGGTTGACGATGCCGAGCACGTTCGACACGTGGGGGAACGCGACGACCCGGGTTCGCGGACCGATGACGGATGCCGCGGACTCGAGATCGAGCGTGCCGTCGTCGTGCACGGCGATGTGGCGCAGCACGGCACCGGTGCGGGCGGCGAGCTCCTGCCACGGCAGCAGGTTCGCGTGGTGCTCGGTCTCGGTGACGACCAGCTCGTCCCCCGGCCGCAGGGCGAAGCGCGCGCTCGCGGGCAGACCGCGCCCGGCGGTGGCGTTGCCGATCGCGTAGGCGGCGAGGTTGAGGCCTGCGGTGGCGCCGCTCGTCCACACCAGCGACTCCGGCTGGGCGCCGACGAAGCCGGCGACCGTCGCGCGGGCGTCTTCGAACAGCTCGGTGGCCTCGGCGGCGAGCGTGTGGGCGCCGCGGTGCACGGCCGCGTTCGTCGTGCGCAGGAAGTCGACCTCGGCGTCGATGACCGCCTGCGGCTTCTGGCTGGTGGCGGCCGAGTCGAGGTAGACGAGCGGATGCCCGTTCAGCTCGGATGCGAGGAACGGGAAGTCGGCGCGGATCGCCGCGAGGTCGAGGGTGGTGGAGCTCACCCTTCGAGGCTACGCGCCGCCACGAGGTGCCGGGTGGTCACAGACTTCGCAGAAATGCGCGAACTGCGCACGAATGGCCCGCGAATCTGCGGACTTCGCGTGACTCTGCGAAGTCTGAACGCGGCGGCGCCGACGGTCACCCCCGTGCGCCCAGGAACTCCCGGGCGGCCACGACGACGTTCTCGACGCCGTTCGACAGCGTGGGCTGCAGCACCGGCGCGAAGTACGGCGAGTGGTTCGTCGGGATGTCGCGCTCGATGGTGCCCGCCTCCGCGGCATCCGCGTAGGTCTGCGGGTCGACGCCGCCCCAGAACCAGTAGACGAGCGGGGCGCCCGACTCGCGCGCGAACCACGACACGTCCTCGCTGCCGGTGAACATGCCGGGGTCGACGACCGTGCCGTCGCCGAAGTGCCGGTCGAACGCGGTGCGCAGCCGGTCGGTCGCCTCGACGTCGTTGATGGTCGGCGGCAACGTGTGGTCGGTCACGATCGTGGGGGCCTGCTCGGCTCCGGATGCCGCGGACTCGGCCCGCACGATGCGCTCGACCTTCTCGAGCACGCGGTCGCGGGCCTCGTCGTCGGGGTAGCGCAGGCTGAGCTCGAGCACCGCCTCGGCGGGGATGATGTTGTTCTTGAGCCCGGCGTGGATCGAGCCGACGGTGACGACGGCGACGTTGCGCGGATCGGTCTCGCGCGACACGATCGTCTGCAGACGCATGACGGTCGCGGCCGCCATGACGATCGGGTCGATCGTGGCGTGGGGGCGCGAGCCGTGTCCGCCGCGGCCGTAGAGGGTCACCCGCAGCCCGTCGGATGCCGCCATCTGCGTGCCGCTGCGCACCCCGATCGTGCCCGCCGGCAGCGGCGTGACGTGCTGGCCGAGCACGACGTCGGGCGTGGGGTACCGGTCGAGCACGCCGTCGGCGATCATCGCCTGCGCGCCCGCGCCGTACTCCTCGGCGGGCTGGAACATCACGACGATGGTGCCTGTCCACTCGTCCTTGGTGGCGACGAGGCGCTCGAGCGCGCCGAGCATCGCGGTGACGTGCATGTCGTGGCCGCACGCGTGCATGACGGGCACGTCGGTGCCGGTCGGATCGGTGCCGCGCGCGGTGCTCGCGTACTCGAGGCCGGTGCGCTCCTCGACGGGCAGCGCGTCCGTGTCGGCCCGCAGCCACACCACGGGGCCGTCGCCCTCGGGGCCGGGATTGCGCAGCACCGCGACCACACCGGTCTTGCCGACGCCCTCTTCGAACTCGATGCCCAGCCGCTTCAGCGTCGCGGTGATCACCCCGGCCGTCCGGGTCTCCTGGAACGACAGTTCGGGATGCCGGTGCAGGTCGGTGTAGAGGGCTTCGAGGTCGAGGGTCATGCCGACGAGCCTAGTTCGGGCCGCCGGCTACCGCGGAGCTACCGAGGAGGCGGCGCCGTCGACCCGCGGTCGACCAGCCGGTGCTCGAGCGGCTCGGCGTGCGGCGGCTCGCCCTCGATCGCGGCGAGGATCGCGGCCGCGGCCCGGGCGCCCTGCTCGCGCGGGAACTGCGCGACGGTGGTGAGCTGGAAGAACTCGCCCAGCTCGTGCCCGTCGACTCCGACCACCGACACGTCCTCGGGCACGCGCAGGCCGAGCTCGCGCGCCGCGAGCATCGCGCCGATCGCCATCTCGTCGGATGCCGCGAAGATCGCGGTCGGTGCATCGTCGGCGGCGAGCAGGCGGACGGCGGCGTCGTGACCGCCCTTGACGGTGAAGTCGGCGGCGTCGAACGGTGCCGAGGCGGCCGGGATGCCGGCGGCCTCGAGCGCGGCGTCGAACCCGGCGCGGCGCTGGGCGGGCACGTGGAAGTCGCTGTCGAACCGGGTGTCGGCGCCGAGGTGGGCGATGCGGGTATGGCCCAGCTCGAGCAGGTGCTCGG
>JAUHVN010000200.1 GCA_030425055.1 Actinomycetes bacterium
CGTCACGGCAGCGTTCGATCAGCGCGGCGTACTCGTCCGGCGCGTGCCGCGACGTCGCGGTGCGGACCACCGCGGGCTCGGGATGCGGCGCTGTCTCCCGGCATCCGTCCGACACCTCGGCGGCGACCTGGGCCACCCGATCGGCCGGTGCGACCACCCAGCTGCGCCGGCCGGCGTGATCGAACGCGACGAACCAGTGCGTCCGCATCCATCGCGCGCCGGCATGCGGCTCGGTCGGAGCGGTGGGGGCGCCCGCGCGCGCGGCGCCGTCCTCGTATCCGAGCCAGCCGACCCATCCGCCGTGGAACCGGCCCGGTACCGAGCCCTCGCCCGCCTCCCATGCGGCGACCCGCACCGCTCCGACCGCCTCCGGATCCGTCTCGCGCTCACCGACGCCCACCCAGCTCCATCCCGAGGACGCCGACGGGCCCGCATCGAGCCAGAACGATGCAGCCGCCTTCGGATCCAGCGCCCGGTAGACCGCCGCGGGGTCGAACCAGTCGACGGCGACAGCGGTGAGCGGCTCGGGCATGACTCCCAGGCTAGATGCGACAACGCGTCCTAGGCTCGTGGCGTGAACGAGTTCCTCTCGTGGCTGCTCGATGCCGTGCAGAGCGTCGATCCCGTGCTGCGGACCCTGCTGGCGGGACTCGCCATCATGCTCGAGACCAGCGTGCTCATCGGGCTCGTCGTGCCCGGCGACACCATCGTGATCGTGGCGGCGACCGCGGTGGGCTCGCCACTCGAGGGCGTCATGCTCGCGATCACCGTGGTCGTGGGCGCGCTGATCGGCGAGTCCATCGGCTACGCGCTCGGCCGATGGCTCGGGCCGCACATCCGCGACTCGCGGCTCGGTCGCCGCATCGGGCGCGACAACTGGGACCGTTCCGAGCGGTACCTGCGTCGCCGCGGCGGGCCTGCCATCTTCCTGTCGCGCTTCCTTCCGGTGCTGCACTCGCTCGTGCCGCTCACCGTCGGCATGAGCGGCTACCCGTACCGGCGCTTCCTCGCCTGGACCGTTCCCGCGTGCACCGTGTGGTCCGCGGTCTACGTCTCCGTCGCCGCGGCCGCCGCGGGCACCTACCGCGAACTCGCCGACCAGCTGCACTACGCCGGATACCTGTTCGTCGGCGTCATCGTGGTCTTCCTGCTGCTCGCCTTCCTGGGCAAGAAGCTGATCCACCGGCTGGAGCGCCGCCACCTCGAAGACGACTCCGCTGCTGTGGACGGCGCGGTGGCCGACGTCGACGACATGCAAGACTGAAGGGATGCCGGGCCGCCGCACGACCTCGAAGCGCACCAAGGTGCTGTGGTTCGCGCGACTGGAGTACCGGTTCCACTCGTGGCGCGAGCGGCGTGCACGGGCGCGCGGACTGCGGCCGACGGTCACACCCTTCCCCGGCTACGCCAGCACGTCGTGGGTGCGCGTGCTCGGTCGCGCCCTGATCGTGCCGCCCGGCGCCGGGCGTCGCGAGTCTGATCAGGAGAGCGTCCGCGGCTGGCGCAGCTTCGTCGCGATCCCGGTCGGCTACGCCCAGGTGACCGTCACGATCGGCGGCGAGCGGCACGATGTCGTCGCAGACCGGGGCGGCGTCATCGACAGGGTGATCCCCGCGAACCTCGAGCCGGGGTGGCACGAGTTCACCATGTCGGTCGAGAACGGCGATCCCATCCAGACCCGCGCATTCGTGGTCGGACCCGATGTGCGCTTCGGGATCGTCTCGGACGTCGACGACACGGTGATGGTGACGGCACTGCCGCGTCCGCTCATCGCGGCATGGAACTCGTTCGTCGTCGACGAGCACGCGCGACAGCCCGTCCCCGGCATGGCGGTCATGCTCGAGCGTGTCGCGCGCGACCGCCCCGGCTCGCCCGTCGTCTACCTCTCGACCGGCGCGTGGAACGTCGCCCCCACGCTCATGCGCTTCCTCCGTCGGCATGTGTTCCCGCCCGGCGCGATGCTGCTGACCGACTGGGGACCGACCCACGACCGCTGGTTCCGCAGCGGCCCAGAGCACAAGCTCGCCAACCTGCGTCGACTGGCAGCGGAGTTCCCCGCGGTGAAGTGGCTCCTCGTCGGCGACGACGGGCAGCACGACGAGGCCATCTACACGACGTTCGCGGCCGAGCATCCCCGAAACGTCGCCGCGGTCGCGATCCGGCGGCTCTCCCCCGCCGAGGCGGTCCTGGCCGGCGGACGATCCGTCGTCGACGACCACACCGCCGCCGACGTGCCCTGGGTGACCGATTCCGACGGCGCCGGGCTGCTCGACGGGCTCGCCGAGGTGGGCCTGGTCGCCGACTGAGTGTCGACGGGGCCGCGTAGGCTGACGGGCATGTGCGGACGCTTCGTGGTGGCCGAGGTCGGCTCCGAACTCGTGGGGATGCTGCGCGTCGATGTCGAGGCCGACGATCTGCCGGCCCCGTCCTTCAACGTCGCGCCGACCGACCGGGTGGCGATCGTGCTCGACTCGGCCAAGACCGAGCCGCCGACGCGGCGCCTCGAGGCGGCCCGTTGGGGACTCGTGCCGGCGTGGGCGAAAGACCCGTCGGTGGGCTCGCGCGCGTTCAACGCCCGCTCGGAGGAGCTGGAGGACAAGCCCATGTTCCGCGCCGCGCTCCAGAAGCGGCGTGCGGTGATCCCGGCATCCGGGTACTACGAGTGGAAGCGCGAGGGTGACGTCAAGGTCCCTCACTACCTCCACCCGTCAGACGACGCGCCGTTGTTCTTCGCGGGGTTGTACGAGTGGTGGAAGGACCCGTCCAAGGCGGACGACGATCCGGCGCGGTGGCTGCTCAGCTGCACGATCCTCACCCGCGACGCCATCGGCCATCTCGGCTCGATCCATGACCGGATGCCAGTGTTCCTCGATCCGGATCACGCCGATGCCTGGCTCGATCCGACGATCGATCATCCGCGCGACGTCCTCGACGCGGCCGTCGACGCCGCCCCCGCGGTCGCCGAGACCTTCGAGGATCGCGTCGTCGGAAAGGCCGTGGGCAACGTCCGCAACAACGACCCGTCGCTCATCGAGGCCGTCGACGGCTGAGGCGTCTTCCCGCGTGGCGCCTATCCTGCAGCGGCGCAGTCGCCGCAGGGCATGAGGCCACGGCCCTGCGCCGCCAGCAGCAGTCGCAGTTCCACTACACGTGTGGCCGCCTCGTCCAGCCGCTCGGACGGCAGTGCACCCGACTCGACCGCGGCCGCGATGCCGTCCGCCATGCGTCCCGCCGTCGAGGAATCCGAGAACAGCACTGCGAGCACCATGTCGTTCCCCGCGGCGATCGCCGCCACGGCGTTGGCGACGGGGTCGGAGTACGCGCCGATGCCCGAGGCCTGGAGCATGCCGAGGTCGTCCGTGATCGCGATGCCGCGGAACCCCAGATCGCGCGCGATGTCGTGCCACGTCGACGAGAGCGACGCGGGCGCCGCGTCGACGGCCGTGTACTCGAGGTGACCGAACATGAGCAGCGGCGCGCCGGCGTCGATGCCCGCTTGGAAGGGCACAGCATCGCTTGCGCGCCACTCCGCCTCCGACATCCCGGTCTGCGGGATCCCGCGGTGCGAGTCGCCCGGGGCCGCGCCGTGCCCGGGGAAGTGCTTGAGGGTCGAGAGCGCCTCCGCGCCCTCGCCGAGGACGGCGGCTCCGACCCGCTCCGCTCCGCCGTCAGGTGTCGTGCCGAGTGCGCGGCGATAGATGAACATGCCGCTGTCGTCGGTGACGTCGGCGACGATCCCGAAGTTGACGCCGATGCCGGCCCGCTGCACGAGCGCGCCGCGACCCGCGAACGCGAGCTCGGACGCACCGGGATCCTCGTACTTCAGGGTGACCGACGAGGGGAAGCCGTCCCACGGCAGACGCGAGACATCGCCGCCCTCCTGATCGATCGCGAGAAGCGGCGGAAGTGCGGGGTCGATGGTGAGCGCGGCGGTCACGTCGCGCAGCGCGCTCTCGCTGCCGGGCACGTTCGAGCCCATCAGGATGAAGCCTCCGACGGCCGAGTCCTCCATGTACGCGCGGAGCTGCTGCGGGTCGGCGGTCGGGATGTGGCCCATGACGACGGTGGCGGCCTTCTGCGCCGTCGTCATCGCGGCGACGCGCTCCGCCGCGGTCACCGCGAGATCCTCGGCTGCCGCCGGTTCGACTCGGACGGCGCCCGTCACCGAACCGACCGCCTCGTCCTCGACATCCGAGGCCAGCGCCGGCGGCGCTACCAGCATCGTGGTCACGGCAGCGGCGAGGATGCTCAATCGCGTCGCTCGCCTCATCAGGATGCCCACCCGCCCAGCCTAACGACGTGCCAGTCTGGGCGGAGGGCGTATCACCGTTCCGGACTCGCGCTCGTTCTCAAGGGAGGCACTCATGGGCACGAACTACTCCGGAGTCAAGCGCATCGCGGCCGAGGATCCGGCGGCTTCGCAACGGTGTGCCGAACGCCTGCTCGCGATGCGGGTCACCCTGCGCGAGCAGCGCGAACGCCGCGACGACGCGCGGCTGCTGCTGGCGACATGGAACATCCGCGACTTCGACTCGAACAAGTTCGGGATGGGTCCGCGGCTGCCCGAAACCTACTTCTACATCGCCGAGATCATCTCGTGCTTCGACCTCGTCGCGGTGCAGGAGGTGAACCGCGACCTCGCGCCGCTGCAGAAGGTGCTCGACATCCTGGGGCCGGACTGGGATTTCATCGCGACCGACACGACCGAAGGCCGCGGCGGCAACGGCGAACGGATGGCGTTCCTCTACAATCGCGATCGGGTGCGCTTCCGCAACATCGCCGGCGAGATCGTGCTGCCCGAGGGGCAGCTCGTCGTCGGTCTGTCCGGTGCGAGCGATCCCGCGACCGCCGAAGCGAAGGGTCTGCAATTCGCGCGCAGCCCGTTCCTCGTCTCGTTCACGTCCGGCTGGTTCAAGTTCTCGCTGTGCACGGTCCACATCTACTTCGGCGACGAGAGCGGTGACCTGCTCGAGCGGCGGATCGCCGAGATCGACCGGCTCGCCAAGTTCCTCGCCAAGCGGCAGGACGATGCGCCCCGGCCCTCATCCGGCGGTGTGGGCAACGTCGAGAACTTCATCGCCCTCGGCGACTTCAACGTCGTCAGTCCCGAGCACCGCACCATGCAGGCCCTGCTGAAGCACGGGTTCGAGGTGCCCGCTGCGATCGACGGCTCGCGCATCCCGGATCGTGATCACTTCTACGACCAGATCGCCACACGCGTGAAGGACGACCGCTTCGAGGTGACCGCGGGCGGCATCCTCGACCCCTTCGCGGATGTGTTCCGCGACGAGGACGTCGAGGTCTACCGCCCCTATTTCGAAGACGAGCTTCCGGACGCCCCGACCGAGGACAAGGTCATGTCGGTGTATCGCCGGTGGCGCACGTGGCAGATGTCGGACCACTCACCGCTGTGGGTCGAGATCCTCACCGACTTCGCCGATCAGTATCTGCGTCCGATCGCCGAGCGCTGACTCAGTGCCGGGTCAGGA
>JAUHVN010000201.1 GCA_030425055.1 Actinomycetes bacterium
CCGCCCAGCGCCTCTCGCCCGGCGACGTCGGACTGCAGCTCTTCGAGAACGCGTTCGCCACCGCGCTCGGGCTCGCGGTGCTCATCCTCATGTTCGCGACGGTGTCGGGCTCGCACTTCAACCCCGTCGTCACCCTCGTCGACGTCACGCTGCACCGTCGCGACTGGACGACGGTGGCCGCCTACCTCCCCGCCCAGATCATCGGATGCGTCGCCGGCGCCGTGCTCGCGAACCTCATGTTCGCCGCGCCCGCCGTCAGCTGGAGCACGACCGACCGCGCCGCGTGGCCCACCCTGCTCGCCGAGGTCGTCGCGACCGCCGGCCTGGTCTTCATCATCTTCGCGCTCGTGCGCACCGGCCGCTCACACCTCGCCGCCCCCGCCGTCGGCGCCTACATCGGCGCGGCCTACTTCTTCACGTCGTCGACGAGCTTCGCCAACCCGGCGATCACGATCGGCCGCATGTTCAGCGACACGTTCGCCGGCATCGCCCCGGCATCCGCTCTGCCGTTCATCGGCGCGCAGCTGGTCGGCGCCGCACTCGGAGCGCTCGCCGTCGTACTGCTCGTGCCTGCCGCGACGGCGTCGACCGGGCCGACGACGGATGCCGCGGAGCCGGATGCCGCGGATGCCGTCGGGCCTGCCGATGCGGTCGGGCCTGCGGATGCCGCGGGTGCGGGCGCTTCCGCGCCGGTCAGCGCCGCGACAGCATCGAGCGCACGCCGCTGAGCACGGTCATCCCGACGCCCGCGATGGTGCCGATGATGACCATGAGGCTCGCCCACCACGCGAGCCCGGCCAGCAGCAGTTCGTGCGTGCCCGGATCGGTGATCTGCAGCACGAGCGCCCAGACGCCCAGCCCGAGTCCGATCAGCAGCGCGACCCACGTGAGCACCGCGAGCGCGGTGAGTTCGGGAACACGTCCGGTTGAGCGGGTCTGCGACGACATGCCCTCAGGGTGGCAGGGCGACCGGCGGGCCGCGCGGTGACACGCACGGGTCAGCGGAAGTCGCGCGAGCGATGCTGCACCTCGACCCGCAGGTCTTCGAACCGGTCGGCGAGCAGGTTGGTGACGCCCTCGACCGAGCGCTCCAGCATCCCGCGCACGATGAGCGCCGGGGCGTCGCGCACGACCCGCCGGTAGCGGCTCCAGACCCCGAGCGAGCAGATCACGTTGACGAGGCCGTGCTCGTCTTCGAGGTTGATGAAGGTCACTCCGGATGCCGTCGCCGGCCGCTGCCGGTGCGTGACCAGGCCCGCCACCTCGACCCGGCGGCCCGACTCGTGGGAGCGCAGCTCGGACGAAGTCAGCACCCCGCGGGCATCCAGCTGCGACCGGTAGTGGGTCATCGGGTGGTCGTCGGTCGAGACCCCCGTCGCCCACAGGTCGGCGGCGAGTCGCTCGTAGCCGGTCGGGTCGGTGAACAGCGGAGGCTGCACGTATGCGAGCGAGTCGGGCAGGAACTCGGGACGATCCTGCGCCGCCGACCCCGCCAGCCAGATGGCCTCGCGGCGACCGAGGCCGAGGCTCTCGAACGCCCCGGCGGTCGCGAGCGCCTCGAGCTGCGCGGCGGTGAGGCTCGTACGGCGCACCAGGTCGCGCAGGTCGCGGAAGGGTCCCTCGGCCTCGCGGCCCGCGACGATCCGCTCGGCCACGGCCTGGCCGATGCCCTTCACCGCCGCGAGCCCCAACCGCACCGCGAAGCCGCCGTCGCGCCGGTGCGCCGCCGACTCGTCAGGAGCCTCGGGGTCGAACGGCCCGATCGGCGGCTGCACGCGGTCCGCGCAGGCATCCCGGCCGGTCGGGCCCGCCGCATCCTGTGCCTCACCGTTCGTCGGAGATCGACGCAATGTCGGATGCTTCGGGCCGGAATCGTCCGACGCTGTGGCGATCTCCGACGCTGTGGCGGGTCTCGGTACACCGGCGCTGCGCGCCGGCACTCGACCTCCGGAAGAGGGGGCGCCTGCGACCCCCGGCACTCGACCTTCCTCCGATCCCGCCACGGGCTCGAGCACGGGCTCGGCGCGCGAGAGGTGCAGGTCGGGTCGGCGCACCTCGACCCCGTGCCGCCGCGCGTCGGCGACGAGTGTTGCCGGCGAGTAGAAGCCCATCGGCTGCGCCCGCAGCAGGCCCGCCAGGAAGGCGGCCGGATAGTGCAGCTTGATCCACGACGACGCGTAGACCAGCAGCCCGAACGACAGCGAGTGCGACTCGGCGAACCCGAAGTTCGCGAACGCCTGGATCTTCGCGTAGATCGCATCGGCCTCCTCCCCCACGAGCCCGTTCCCCGCCATGCCGTCGTAGAGCTTCTCGCGCAGCGACTCGATGCGCTCCACCCCGCGCTTCGACCCCATCGCACGCCGCAGCAGGTCGGCGTCCTCGCCGCTGAGCCCGCCGACGGCCATGCCCATCTGCATGAGCTGCTCCTGGAACACCGGAATGCCGAGCGTGCGCTCGAGCACCGGCACGAGCTTCGGATGCGGGTAGGTCACCGGCTCGTGCCCGAGCTTTCGGCGCACGAACGGATGCACCGCCCCGCCCTGGATCGGCCCCGGCCGGATGAGCGCGATCTCGACCACGAGGTCGTAGAACCGCCGCGGCTGCAGGCGCGGCAGCAGTCCCATCTGGGCGCGCGACTCCACCTGGAACACCCCGATCGAGTCGGCGCGGCACAGCATGTCGTAGACGGCCTGCTCCTCCTTGGGCAGCGACGCGAGGTCCCACTCCTCGCCGGTGGAGGCGCGCACCATGTCGAAGCAGTACTGCAGGGCCGCCAGCATCCCGAGCCCCAGCAGGTCGAACTTGACCAGGCCCATCCAGGCGGCGTCGTCCTTGTCCCACTGGATCACGGTGCGGTTCTCCATGCGGGCGTGCTCGATCGGCACCACCTCGCCGACCGGCCGATCGGTGAGCACCATGCCGCCGGAGTGGATGCCCAGGTGCCGCGGCGCCTTCAGCAGCTCGCTCGCATACTCGAGCACCTGGGTCGGGATGTCGTGCCCCTCGCCGGTCGACAGCTCGGCGCCCCACCCCTCGACCTGCTTCGACCAGGCATCCTGTTGGCCCGGCGAATGCCCGAGCGCCTTCGCCATGTCGCGCACCGCGTTCTTGGGCCGGTACTGGATGACGTTCGCCACCTGCGCGGCCCGCTCGCGCCCGTACTGCCCGTACACCCACTGGATGATCTCCTCGCGCCGGTCGGAGTCGAAGTCGACGTCGATGTCGGGCTCTTCATCGCGCAGGCTCGACAGGAACCGCTCGAACGGCAGGCCATACGCGATCGCGTCGACGGCGGTGATGTCGAGCAGGTAGCAGATGGCGCTGTTGGCGGCAGACCCCCGACCCTGGCACAGGATGCCGCGCCGCCGCGCCTCTTGCACGATGCCGTGCACGATGAGGAAGTACCCCGGGAAGTCCTTCATCTCGATGACGCCGAGCTCCTTCTCGATGCGCGCGCGGTCGTCGTCGGTGGCATCCGGGTACTTGCGGGGCACGGCTTCCCACACCAGGTGCCGCAGCCACGACATCGGCGTGTGCCCCTCGGGCACCTGCTGCTTCGGCAGCGCGGGCTTGGCGCGCCGCAGCGGGAACGCCAGCTCGTCGGCGAGCTGCACGGTGCGGGCGACGGCCCCCGGATGCCGCACGAACCGCTCCGCCATCTCGGCACCCGACCGCAGATGGGCGCCGGCGTGCACCGGCAGCCACCCGTCGAGTTCGTCGAGGCCGCGCTGCGCGCGCACCGCCGCGACGGCCGCCGCCAGCAGCTGCCGCTGCGGTGCCGCGTAGTGCACGTTGTTGGTCGCCACCACCGGCAGCCCGCGCTCGCGGGCCAGGCCGGCGAGCACGGCGTTGTCGCGCGAGTCGAGCGGATTGCCATGGTCGATCAGCTCGACGTCGACGGCGTCTCGGCCGAACCGGGCGACGAGTCGGTCGAGAGCGGATGCCGCGGCATCCGGCCCCCCGTCGGCGAGCGCGCGCCGCACCGCGCCCTTGCGGCAGCCGGTGAGCACCGCCCAGTGCCCCTCGGCCTGGTCGGCCAGCTCGTCGAGGTCGTAGACGGGGCGCCCCTTCTCGGCGCCGGCCAGCTGCGCGTGGGTGATCGCCTTCGCGAGGCGGTGGTACCCCTCTTCGCCGCGGGCGAGCACGAGCAGGTGCGCGCCGACCGGGTCGGGCTCGCCGTTCTGCGGCTGCGGCAGCTCGAGCGACAGCTCGGCGCCGAACACCGTGTTCAGCTGCAGGGTCTCGGCCGCCTCGGCGAAGCGCACGATGCCGTAGAACCCGTCGTGGTCGGTAATCGCCAGGGCGTGCAGGCCGAGCCGCTCGGCCTCTTCGGCGAGGTCTTCGGGCGACGACGCCCCGTCGAGGAACGAGAATGACGAGTGCGCGTGCAGTTCGGCGTAGGGAACGGCGTCGGCCGGGCGCTCGATGCCCGGCGCGACGTACGGCCCGCGCTTGCGCGACCACGCCGGGCTGTCACCGCCGTCGGCTCCCGCGGGCGGACCGCCGGGGCGTCGGCGGTCGCTGAGGATCCGCTCCATCTCGGACCACGGCACCGAGGGATTGTTGAAGCCCATCAGCCTGTTCCGTCCCGGGGTCGGGGCGCTTCGCTCGCCCGCTCGACGACCGGTGTGTGCTCAGTCATAGCGCGCCTCGGCGGTCCAGCGGGATGCCTCGCACACAAGCAGCCACGCCTGCCCGTCGGCATCGACGACCTGGAAGCGGTGCGCGCGGCGCGAGCGCGCGGCATCCCACCCCCGCTCGATGATCGGCCACGGCCCCGCCCACTGCGCGATGCGCCGGCGGCGGCCGCCCTCGGCCAGCAGCGCCGGCACCGCCGAGACCGTGCCGCGCTCGTCGACCCGCACCGGCAGGCCCGACAGCGCCGTCACCTCGACCGGCGGCGGCTCGGCGAACACGGTCGCCGGCAGCGGATCGGGCAGGCTGCCCGGCCACGGCCGCGCCCGGTCGGCGGCGAGCCCCGCCGTGCCGCGCGCGTGACGGTCGCCCCACGGCACGAGCACCTGCCGCTCGGTCAGCCACCGGCCGCCGCCCAGCGCCGGGGTGAGCACCCCGCGGTGGCCGAGCATCGACTGCACCCGCGACAGCGCGTGGTGCACCCGCTCGTCGGGACCCGAGCCGAAGATCGCCGGGGCATGGTGGGATGCCGCATCCACCGCCTCGGGCGAGATCCGCACCGCGGCGACCCCGCTGCGCAGCCCCTCTGCCTCTTCGGAGAGCTGCCACCGCACGCGGTCGACGACGGCCGCCGCGTCGAACGACCCCGGATGCAGCCACACCCGCTCGCTGCGCTCGCCCCGGTCGCCGACGAGCTCGACCCGCAGCTCGGTGC
>JAUHVN010000202.1 GCA_030425055.1 Actinomycetes bacterium
GGGTGTTCCGCGGCATGCCCCGCTGGACGTTCCCCCGCGGCGGGGTCTGCGCGGGCGGATGCTTCCTCACCGGCGACGGCGTCATCGACGACCGCCTGCTCGCGCACGAGACGGTGCACCGCCGCCAGTGGCGCCGGTACGGCTTCCTGATGCCGCTGCTGTACCTGCTCGCCGGGCGAAACCCGCTGCGCAACCGCTTCGAGATCGAGGCCGGGCTGGCCGACGGCAACTACGTGCCGCGGCGCTGACTCAGGATGCGGTCGCCAGGCCGTACTGCGTGGGAGTGTGCACGCGCTCGGGCTGCACGCCGCTGTCGACGAGGTGGTCGAGGATGTCGGCGGTGCCGAGGTAGCCGCCCATGAGGTGGATGCGGGTGTCGTCGTCGTCGGCGCAGAGCATCTCATCGGCCCACGCCGGGTGCGCACCCGCGGCCCGTGCCCGGTTCACCCGAGCGGCTGGAGCGGTCGAGCCATGTGACGACCATGCGCGCCGGCGCGTCGATGGTGCCCACCCACGTGGCATCCGGCACCTCGACGAACACGCGACCCGTCGAGCAGATCGGCAGCGTCGCCAGCAGCGCCTGCAGCTCGATCAGCGACGCCTCGTCGGCGGCGATGAGATGCTGCACACGCGTGTGCCGCGAAGCGCGGCAGGCGGCGGGGGTGTGCTCGGTGGTGGCCATGACCCCTCCACTATACCCCCAGGCAAGGGTTGCCTTACCTCACCCATGCCTGACCGCACTCGGGCGCACGCGGGTCGCCGACCTCAGCGGACGAGCGACGCGCGCAGCGCCGTGAGTTCGTCCGCTTCGAGCCCGTGGTCGCGCAGGTACGCGGCCGCCGACCCGTACCTGCTGCGCACGTCGGCGAGCAGGCTGCGCATCACCGGAGCGGGTGAGCGCGTCGCGAGGTCTTCGAGGTGCCGCGCACCGGGATGCATCGTGGCCAGACGTTCGACGATGCGCCGGTTGCGCCACTCGGGCAGCAGGCCCTCGGTGCGGGCGTAGTCGGCGACGACGGCCTCCTCATCGACTCCGGCCGCGGCGAGGGCGATCGCGACGGTGACGCCCGTGCGGTCCTTGCCGACCGTGCAGTGGACGAGGACCGGCTGCGAGCCCGCGATCCCCCGCACGACCTCGACGACGCGATCGGCCGACCCGTCGATCAGCATCCGGTACATCTCGTCGAGGCTGATGTCCTGCTCGAAGAACGATGCGACCGACCCGAGGAACAACGGCACGCGCTGCACAGCCGGCGTCAGCGGCCGCGGCGTCGGCGCGTGCGCGACCTCGTCATCGGCGCGCAGGTCGATGATGCGCCGCAGCCCGAGCTTCTCGAGCTGCCCCACGCCGGTCGCGTCGAGCTGAGCGAGATTGCCCGATCGGAAGAGCACGCCGCGCCGGGTCACGCCGCCCGCGGCGGGGAGGCCGCCGACATCACGGAGATTCACCGCCCCCGAGACGGCGGGATCCTGAGCCGTCACTGCGCCGCGCCGGCGGACCCGCGCGGCGGTACCGGATAGCGGCCCGCGATCGCCACCCGGTTGAACGCGTTGATCGACACGAGGATCCAGCTGAGCGCGACGTACTCGGGCTCGCTGAGGATGCCTCCGACGCGGTCGTACACGTCGGCGGGCACGCCGTCCTCGTGGATGAACGTGTGGGCCTCCGCGAGTTCGAGTCCGGCTCGCTCGCGCTCGGAGAACACCCCCGACTCGCGCCAGACGGGCAGCTGCGCGATCACATCGGCGTCGACGCCGGCCTCGACGGCGCGGTCGACGTGCACCCGCACGCAGTAGGCGCAGCCGTTCAGCTGCGAGACGTGCACCTGCACGAGCTCCTTGAGGCGCGCATCGATGCCCGCTTCTTCGGCCAGCTGTCCGACGGTCTTCGAGAAGCCGGCGAGGGCCTGGTACGCGGGGGGCGCCGACTTGGACAGGTGGACGCGGCGCTCCTCGCTCATTGCGCCAGCCTACCCGCGCGCTCCTGTGCCGGGGAGTGCGTCATGATGGAGCGGTGAGCGAACCCACCGACGAGTTCTCGTTCCTTCCCGAGCAGGCCGCCGACATCGGCGTGACCGGTGCCCTCCCCCGCGGTGAGCGGCTGAATCTCACCCTCGACGACGGCCGCCGTCTGAGTGCCCTGCACTACGTACCCGACGGCGCCGACGGCGCGCCCGTCGTCACGTTCCTGCACGGCGCCGGACTCAACGCCCACACGTGGGACACGGCGATCCTCGCGCTCGGGCTCCCCGCGCTGGCGCTGGACCTGCCCGGGCACGGCGACTCGTCGTGGCGCGACGACGCCGCCTACGTCGCGCGCGTGCTCGCGCCCGACGTCGCGACGGCGATGGATGCCTGGACCTCGGGTCCGCAGCTGCTGGTCGGCCAGTCGCTCGGCGGGCTCACCGCCGCGGCGGTCGCGGCATCCCGACCCGACCTGGTGGACGAGGTCGTCATCATCGACATCACGCCCGGGATCGACCCGAACGGAGGCGCAGCCCAGCTGCGCCAGTTCTTCGCCGGGCCGACCGATTGGGCGACGCGCGACGAGATGGTGGACCGCGCGCTCGCGTTCGGCCTCGGGGGCTCGCGGCGGGCGGCCGAGCGCGGCGTGTTCCACAACTCGCGGCAGCGCCCCGACGGGCGCTTCGAGTGGAAGCACCATTTCGCCCACCTGGCGGCGGCCGCAGCCGCCGACCCCGAGGCCGCGGCAGCAGCGGCGGCACGCAGCGACGCCATCTCGGCCGTGCTGGGAGAGTCGGGGTGGCAGGACCTCGCCGGGGTGACGTCGCCCATCACGTTCATCCGCGGCGATCACGGCTACGTCACCGACGCGGATGCCGCGCAGTTTCACGAGCGCGTCCCCGACGCCGCCATCGAGGTCGTCGCTTCTGGCCACAACGTCCAGGAGGAGCTGCCGGGTGAGCTCGGTCGCCGCCTTCGCGACCTCGCCGGGAAGCATTGACGGCGGCCCGCCGTTGGACGTCATGAGTTCGGCGCGGTGGCGTGCGGTTCTCTAGGCTGGGGTATCGCACCGGCGCTCCTGCCGATCCACCCCGGGATCCGGCATCCCGCACAGCACGCGGATGCCTCTCGAAAGGACTTCCATGTTTCGTCGCACAGCACTCGCGGCGGCCGGCCTTCTCGCGGCCGGCGCGCTGGTTCTGACCGCTTGCACCGGCGGGTCGGAGCCGACCCCGACGTCGACGGGCGCACCCGACGCGGACGCGTCGGTCGCGATCCGTCTGGTGCTCGAGCCGGGCAACCTCGACATCCGTCAGACCGCGGGTGCGGCTCTGGATCAGATCCTGATGGACAACATCTATCAGGGCCTTGTCTCGCGCACCCCCGAGCAGGACATCGTCCCCGCCCTCGCCGAGGACTACACCGTCTCCCCCGACGGACTGACGTACACGTTCACGCTGCGCGAGGGGGTCACCTTCCACGACGGGCAGGAACTCACGCCCGACGATGTGGTGTGGTCGCTGCAGACCCGCAAGGACACTCCGGAGTGGCGGGATGCCGCACGGCTGGCGAACGTGGAGTCGATCACCGCCGACGGGCAGGAGATCACCCTGACCCTGACCGAGCCCGACTCGTCGCTGCTGTGGAACCTGACCGGGCGTGCCGGCGTCATCCTCAAGGAGGACGACTCGGTCGACTACCAGACCGAAGCCAACGGCACCGGCCCGTTCGTGCTGGACTCGTGGCGGCAGGGCGACTCGATCACGTTCACCCGCAACGAGGAGTACTGGGGGGACCCGGCCGGTGTCGCCGAGGTCGTGTTCGCGTACATCCCCGACAACCAGGCCGCCCTCAACGCGGCATCCGCCGGCGAGGTGGATGTGGTGACCGGGTTCGACGCGAACCTGACCGAGCAGATCGAAGCGACCGGCGACTTCACCGTCGTGCTGGGGCAGTCCACCGACAAGGGCACCCTCGCGTTCAACCAGGCCGAGGGCAGCCCGCTGGCCGATCAGCGGGTGCGGCAGGCGATCCGGCAGGCGATCGACCACGCCGCGATCATCGAAGCCCTCGCCAGCGGTGAGGAGATGTACGGGCCGATCCCGCAGCTCGACCCCGGCTACGAAGACCTCTCCGATGTCGCCCCGTACGACCCCGAAGCCGCCCGCACCCTCCTCGCCGACGCCGGCGCGGAGGATCTGGAGCTGACGCTGACGATCCCGAACTTCTACGCGACGACCATCCCCACCATCCTGGTCTCCGACCTCAACGAGGTCGGCATCAGCCTGCAGGTCGAATCCGTCGACTTCTCCACGTGGCTCAACGACGTCTACATCAACCAGGACTACGACCTGTCCTTCGTGCTCCACACCGAAGCGCGTGACTTCGAGAACTGGGCCAACCCCGACTACTACTTCACCTACGACAACCCCCAGGTGCAGGACCTCTACGCCCAGTCCATCGCCGCGACCGACGAAGCCGAAGCAGCCGCCCTGCTCGCCGAGGCCGCCCGGATCGTGTCCGAGGACGCCGCCGCCGACTGGCTCTACAACGGGGCATCCGTCGTCGCCGTCGGCACCGGCATCACCGACATGCCCTCGATCAACGTCAACGAGCGCCTCAACCTCGCAGAACTCGTCAAGAGCGACGGGTGATCCGATACACGCTGACACGACTGGCCCTGCTGCTGCTCGGCCTCTTCGTCGCCAGCGTGCTGATCTTCGTCACCCTGCGGGTGCTGCCCGGCGACGTCGCGCAGCTGATCGCGGGCGTCAACAGCACGCCCGCCCAGATCGAGGCGATCCGTGAGCGGCTGGGTCTGGACCAGCCGCTCACGGCCCAGTACTTCGACTGGATCGGCGGCGTGTTCCGGGGCGACCTCGGCACGTCGCTGCTGACCGGCTCGAGCGTCGTCGACCAGCTCGCCGAGAAGGCGCAGGTGACGCTGCCGCTCGGCATCCTGGCCCTCGTCATCGCGATCGCCTTCAGCGTGCCGCTCGGCGTGATCTCGGCGATCCGTCGCGGACGCGCCGACGGCACGGCGCTGAGCGTCGGCGCACAGGCCCTCGCGGCGGTGCCGGTGGTCTGGGCGGGCATGATGCTCGTCGTGGTCTTCGCCGTATGGCTCGGCTGGCTGCCCGCGCAGGGGTTCCCGCGCGCCGGGTGGGACGACCCGGCCGCCGCCCTGCGCGCGCTCATCCTGCCGGCGCTGACCATCGGCATCATCGAGGGCGCGATGCTGCTGCGGTTCGTGCGCAGCGCGACACTGCAGGCGGCGGGGCAGGACCACGTGCGCACCGCCGCGGCGAAAGGCCTCACCCGCAACGCCGCGCTCATCCGGCACGGGCTGCCCG
>JAUHVN010000203.1 GCA_030425055.1 Actinomycetes bacterium
GACGAGCATCCCGTTCGTGTTGACCATGATGCGCACGATCGGCCGGTCGACCAGCTCGGCGAGCAGCTCCTCGAGCTGCGGGTACAGCGTCGGCTCGCCGCCCGAGAGCATGAGCACGTCGAGGCGGCCGTCTTCGCGCGCCAGTCGTGCGTCGACGTTCGCGAGCACCGCCTCCAACGGCGCTACGCCGCTCAGCTGCGGGCCCGACGAGGTGAAGCACGTCGGGCAGCGCAGGTTGCAGTGCTCGGTGACGTCCTCGAGGAGGATGCACGTGTGCTGGGTCTGCATCTCGGGCAGCCCGCGCTCGTACGCGACGGGGATCGGGTCGTAGTTGCCCGCGCGATCGGGCACGTGCGCCTTCGTCGGCGCCTGCCATCGCTCGAGGTAGGCGAGGATCTCGGGGTCCTCGTCGTACAGGGTGCGCACGAGGCCGTGATCGGGGCATCCGCGTTCGAGCCACACCCGGCCGTCGCGCACCATGAGCATGCCCGACAGACGGCGCACCGACGACAGGTCGGCCGCGGGGTCGTGGCACTGCGGACAATAGGCGGTCACGTAGCGGTGGATGCGGTCGCCGCGCAGCGGGCGGCCGGTGCCGAGCGGCACGCCGCGCATCGTCGAGGTCGCCGTCATGCCATCGGAACCGTCAGCAGGGCGACGCACACGCCGCCGCCGATGAGCACCGCGGCGCCCATCGAGATGAGGATGCCCGCGCCGGTGCGCCGCGTGCGCGGCAGCACGATGAGCACGATGCCCGCGATGAGCATGATGAGCGGCATCGCGAGCCACAGCAGGATGACGACCTCGAACGCGCTCGAGTTCGACAGCGCGATCGACGACAGCCACAGCAGTGCGACGATGCCGATGCCGATGCCGATCCCGAGCCAGATCGAGCCGCCGCTGCGCGGAGGCGGAGGAGGACCGTAGTCGTACGGCGGAGGCGGCGACGGCGGACCGGGCGGCGGACCTGCGGGCGGCGGCGGGGGAGTATCAGCCATCGGAACCTCCTGACGGGGCGGGGGTGGGCGGGACGGAAACGGGGCGCCACAGGCGCGACAGCCGCCACAGCAGCAGCGGCAGCACGGCGAGCAGGAACCACTGCGGACGGGTGAGGCCGAGCCACACCTGGTCGTTCGCGCGGACGAACTCGACCGCGAAGCGGAAGACGGCGTACGAGGCCACGTAGAGCACGAAGAGGTCGCCGGGATGCGGCATCCGGTCGCGAAGTCGCCACAGCACCGCGAACGCCGCGGCCTGGAACAGCGCCTCGTACAGGTAGGTGGGTTGCAGGCCGACACCGGCGGGCCCGCCGAGCAGTGCGGCCTGCTCGGCCGTGAGCACGATGCCCCACTCGCCGCCGGTCGGCTGCCCGGGCAGCTCGGTGAGCAGGCATCCGATGCGCCCGATCGCGATCGACAGCGCGACCGCCGGTGCGAACAGATCGCCCGTCGAGGTGCGATACCGCGTGATCAGCTTTCCGACGTGCACGCCGATCCAGGCGCCGACGAGCCCCGCGAGCACGCTGCGGTTGCCGTCCATCCACCACTGCGTGAGCGGTTCGTTCGCGGCGGGGTCCAGGAACTGCCACCACGTGCCCACGCGCGACCCGACGGCGCCGAAGGCGAGGCATGTGCCCGCGATGACCCAGAGCCGCTCGTCACGCAGGCCGCGGCGGCGCAGCTCCCACGCGAACACCCCGCATCCCGCGAGGATGCCGAGCGCCAGGAAGACGGCGTGCACCACGCCGTCGCCCGCAGCCGCCAGGCCGATCATGGCGCAACTCTAGTGGCGGGCGCGCGCCGTCGACCCGGGCACGCCGAAGCGACTCAGCGGCCGCCGGCGTAGCCCTGCATGCCGCGGGGATTCGCGGCGGCCCACACGGTGCCCGCGTCGCGATCGAGGCCGACCGCCGACAGCCGGCCGAGGCGCCAGTCGCCTGCCCGCACGACGTCGTGTCCGCGACCGATCAGGCCCGCGATGACGTCGTCGCCCAGCCGGTCCTCGACGACGACGCCGGCAGGATCCCACGTGCGCGGCCAGAACGAATCGATGAGCGCCGTGGTGTGCAGCGTGGGAGCGTCGATGGCCTGCTGCGCGGAGTAGCCGCCGACGATCATGCGCAGCAGCATCGGCAGTTGCCACTGGTCCTGCTGGTCGCCGCCGGGGGTGCCCATCGCGACCTCGGCGCGTCCGCCGCGCAGCACGAGCGTGGGCGACAGCGTCGTCCGGGGTCGCGCGCCCGGCCGCAGCGCCGACGGCGCCGCCTCGTCGAGCCACGTCATCTGCAGGCGGGTGCCGAGGCAGAAGCCGAGTCCGGGCACGGCCGGGGACGATTGCAGCCAGCCGCCCGACGGTGTGACGGCGATGAGGTTGCCCCAGCGGTCGACGACGTCGATGTGGCACGTGTCGCCGCGCGTCTCGCCGGACGGGACGACGGTCGGCTCGCCGGTGCCCGCGACGGCGTCGCCGCCTGTGCGACGCAGCGGCGCCGGGAACGGCTCCGCACCCGCCGGACGGCCCGGGCGCCACTCGTGCGATGCCCTTTCGCCGAGTTCTCCCGCACGCACGGCGATGTAGTCGTCGTCGAGCAGCGCGGCGGGGTCGACTCCGTCGCCGAAGTGCGCGTCGCGGTCGGCGAGGGCGAGCTTGAGCGTCTCGACCACGGTGTGCGCGCCCGCCTCGGTGGAGGGGTCGAGCACCTCGTCGGGCAGTCCGTCGAGGACGCGGAGCGCCTCCAGCAGCGCGGGACCCTGCGACCACGCACCCGCCTTCGCGATCACGCGGTCGCGGAACGGTGCCGTGACGGCGTCCTCGAACCGCGCGGGCTGCGACGCGACGTCGGCGGCGGTGATGACCGCGCCGTGGTCGGTTCCCGACGAGTGACGGTGCGGCGCTGCGAGGAAGGATGCCGCGGCCCCCAGCATGCGCCCCCACTCGCGTCGTGCCGCATCGATGCGACCGCGTCGGTCGGGCCCGTCGACGGCGGCGAGCCGCTCGAGGACGCCCGCGTACTCGGGGTTGCGGTGCAGCGCGCCGGCATGCGGCGCCTCGCCGTCGTCGAGCCACAGCGTCGCGGACGTCGGCCAGTGATCGCGGAAGAGATCGGCGACGCGGTCGATGACGGCCGCCGTCGTCGGCAGCACGGGCACGCCGTCGCGCGCGCACCGGATGGCGGGTGCCAGCACGTCGGCGAGCTCCATGGTGCCGTGGTCGCGCAGCAGCAGCAGCCACGCGTCGACCGCGGCGGGGATCGCCGCGGCCAGTCCGCCCGCTCCCGGGACGAGGTCGAGGCCCTCGGCGCGGAAGTGCGCGATCGTCGCCCCCGCGGGGGCGGGGCCCTGTCCCATCAGCACGACGGGACGGCCCGGGTCCTCCGCCGTCGCGAAGACGCCCACGAGGTCGCCGCCGGGACCGTTGAGGTGCGGTTCGGCCAGGTGCAGCACGAACCCGCCGGCGACGGCGGCGTCGAACGCGTTGCCGTCGCGCTCGAGCACGCCCTGCGCGGCGGCGGTCGCGATCCAGTGGGTGGACGCGGCCATGCCCAGCGTGCCGACCAGCGTCGGACGTGTCGTGAACTCCGGCGGCGGCGTGAAGCCCATCCCGGTCAGCGGCCGTCGCGGCCGCGGGCCATCCACGCCTCGACCTCGTCGGCCGTGCGCGGGATGTCGGCGGACAGGCTCACCGGACCGTCGGCGGTCATGAGGATGTCGTCCTCGATGCGCACCCCGATTCCGCGGTACTCCTCGGGCACGGTGAGGTCGTCGATCTGGAAGTAGATGCCGGGCTCGATCGTGAACACCATGCCGGGCTCGAGCGTGCCGCCCGCGTACAGCTCTCGGCGTGCCTGCGCGCAGTCGTGCACGTCGATGCCGAGATGGTGGCTCGTGCCGTGGACCATGTACCGGCGGTGATGGTGGCCGGTCTCGGGGTCCATCGACTCGGCGGCCGTCACCGGAAGGATGCCCCACTCCTCGGTGCGCGCGGCGATGACCGCCCACGCCGCCCGGTTGAGCTCGCTGAACTTCGCACCGGGGCGGGCGGCGGCGAACGCCGCGTCGGCGGCTTCGCGCACGGCCTCGTAGACCTTCCGCTGCACCTCGGTGAACCGCCCGCTGACGGGCAGCGTGCGCGTGATGTCGGCGGTGTAGAGACTGTCGAGCTCGACGCCCGCGTCGATCAGGATGAGGTCGCCCGGCACGACCGCGCCGTCGTTGCGCGTCCAGTGCAGGTAGCACGCGTGGGGGCCGGATGCCGCGATCGTGTCGTAGCCGATCGTGTTGCCGTCGCCGCGGGCGCGCTGGTGGAAGACGCCCTCGACCACGCGCTCGCCGCGCGGGTGCGCGATGACGCGGTCGATCTCGGCGACGATGTCGTCGAAGCCTCGCGCGGTGGCCTCGACCGCGAGCTTCATCTGCGCGACCTCGTAGTCGTCCTTGATGAGCCGCAGCTCCGAGACGAATCGCGTGAGGTCGTCGTCCTCGTCGAGCACCACGTCGTCGTCGGTGCCCTCGAACGCGTCGATGTGCGCGGTCGCGACGCCGAGTTCGGCGGCGACGGCGCCGAGCGCCGGTCGGGGGCCGATCCAGAACTCGCCGATCGCGGCGTTCGAGTAGAACTCGGCCGTGGTGCGGTCGGCGCGCTCGCGGAAGTAGAGCGTGACGTCGTGGCCGTCGTCGGTCGGCTCGAACACCAGCACGGAGTCGGGCTCGGCGTCGCTGCCCCAGCCGGTCAGGTGCGAGAACGCGGAGTGCGCGCGGAACGGGTAGTCGGTGTCGTTGCTGCGCTGCTTGAGGCCCCCCGCGGGGATCACGAGCCGCTTGCCGGGGAACGCCGCCGAGACGGCATCGCGTCGGCGGGCCGCGAAGTCGGCCTGCTCACGGCGCGGATGCGCGACCTCGGGCCGGTCGGCCCATCCGGTGCCGATCGTGTCGAGGAAGCCCTGGCCGAAGCCCTGGCGCCGATTGGTGCTGGTGGACTCGCGTGCGGGCGCGATCGTGTCGCTGTCGCCTGTGCTGCTCATGCCCTCCAGTCTCGCACGCGAGGGCCCCGACGGTCAGGGCGAGACGGGCTCGAGCTGGACGATGAGCGGGCGATGATCGCTGTCGGAGCCGCCGTCGGCGCGCAGCACGACGTGGTCGAGCAGGCGCCGCGCCTCATCGCTCTGGCCGAGCTCGATGTCGGCCCGCGTCTCGCGATCATGGCGCCCGTGGCGGAGCGCTCGTGGCGCCCTTATGCGGTCGGCCGCCTCATCGGGCTCGAGGACTCGCTGTTCTCCGCCGAGGGCGGCGGCG
>JAUHVN010000204.1 GCA_030425055.1 Actinomycetes bacterium
CCGTCGACCGATACCAACCCAACCGGAAGATGCGGCGACTCCTCGCCGTGCGCGACCGACATTGCCGATTCCCCGGATGCCGCCAACCCACCGCCCGCAGCGACATCGACCACACCGTCGCCTGGGCCGACGGCGGCAAAACCGAAGTCGACAACCTCGGCCACCTCTGCCGACGACACCACACCCTCAAACACCACACCCCGTGGTCCGTCGTGCAGAAACCCGGCGGCGTGCTCGAATGGACCAGCCCCACCGGACGGATCTACCCCGACCACCCCGCATCCGGAGTGCACTTCACCACCGACCCCGAATTCGACCCCGCACCGTTCTAGACGCCGCGCGGCAGTGACCCGGCGCCCGTCAGAACAGCAGCGAGGCCAGGCGTCCGCGCGCTGCGAGCACGCGGGGGTCGGCGTCTCCGATGAGCCCGAAGAGCTCGAGCAGACGCTCCCGGACCGGGGCGCGCTCGTCGGACGGCAGCGACTGGAAGAGGTCCAGCAGACGCGCGAAGGCATCCTCGACGTGCCCGCCGGCGACGTCGAGATCGGCGACGGCGAACTGCGCGTCGACATCGGTCGGCGCCGCGGCGGCGGCATCCCGCGCCACCTGCAGATCGGCATCCTTGACGCGATCGAGCAGGCGCACCTGCGCGAGTCCGGCCTTCGCGTCCTCGTCGCGGGGGTTCTCCGCCAGAGCACGCTCGTAGGCGGCGATCGCGGTCGGGTAATCGCCCGCCTCGATCGCGGCGAACGCCTCGGCGTGGTGAGGCGGCAGCGGCGGCTCCGCACGCTCCTCGTCCGCCGGCGCGTCGTCGCCGGGGCCGACCGGCACGCTGCCGGTGACGCC
This sequence comes from Actinomycetes bacterium, assembly GCA_030425055.1. Taxonomy (GTDB): domain Bacteria; phylum Actinomycetota; class Actinomycetes; order Actinomycetales; family Microbacteriaceae; genus Microbacterium. Next base: position 847 of record JAUHVN010000204.1, read on the forward strand.
GTTCTGCGCGGCGAGCTGCAGCAGCTGCGCGAAGACCTCGCGGATCTGCTGCTCGGGCACCGCGCCGGTGAACAGCGGCACGGGCTGGCCTGCGACCAGGGCGACGACCATCGGGATGGACTGTGCCCGGAACGCCTGGGCGAGCTGCGGGTTCGCGTCGACGTCGACCTTGGCGAGCACGAGGCGCCCCTCGAGCTCACGGACGACCTTCTCGAGCGCGGGGCTCAACTGCTTGCACGGCCCGCACCACTCGGCCCACAGGTCGACGACGACCGGCACCGTGCGCGACAGCTCGAGCACGGTGGGGAACGAGTCGTCGGTCGCATCGAAGACGAGCGGCGCCGCGCCCTCCCCCGCGGCTCCCGCGGCCTGCGCCGGTTCGGCGGGCCGGTTGCGCAGCGAAGACAGGTCGACGGCACCACGCAGCGTGGCGGGGAGGGCGGGGTCGGTCACTTGATCACCTTCGCGCTGAGGATGTCGGACGAGTAGCCGAGGAGGCGGATCTTCTCGGTGGATCCCTGGCCCGGCACATAGAAGAAGAGCTGATCGCCGAACGTCGTCGTGAACCCGCTCGCCGACTCCTCGGCGCCCGAGAGGGTCTTCGCCGTGGGGTTCCCCGACAGCTTGATGACGGCGTCCTCGTTCGTGGGCTTCACGGTGTCGATCTCGTTCATGCTCACGGCGACGATCGCGCCGCTTTCGAGCGTCGCCAGCGCAACCGGGTCGTATGCACCCGCCGCCGACGAGAAGCTCAGGCTTCCCGTCTTCGAGCCGGTCTTGTTGAACTCCTCGAGACGCCGTTCGCGGTCGGCCTCGACGCTGGCGCGGAACTCATCGCCCTCGGCCTCGAACATGGCCGCGTACTCGCTGTCGTCGCCGTTGTCGAGCACGTCGGCGTAGGCCGCGGCGACCTCCTCGGGCGGCATGATGAGGAAGGGCGAGTCGGGCGCCACGCCGGTCGCGCCGATGTACGCCGGCGCGAGATCGGGCATCGCCGTGTCGGCTTCGAGGTTGCCCTGATAGCTCAGCTTGTACTCCGACCACGGATCCTGCTGGGTCATCACCATGATCGACGAGGTCTTCGCCTCGCTGTCGTCGACGACGGCCATCACCGTGCGCGGCCATCCGTCGAACGCCTGCGGCAGGGTGATCTCGAGCGGGTCGGTCAGCACGGGGCTGGGCGCCGCGTAATCGTCGATCGCACCGCGCAGCTTGTAGTTGGTCGAGCGCGCGGCGAGCATCGCCCCGTCGAGCCTCGTGGCTGCCAGGTCGCCGTCACGCGCCTCGTCGGCCTCGGCGACGACGTCGGCGATCCGGTCGAGGATGCGTTCGGCCTGGGCCTCGGTCACCGCGGGCGCCTGCTGACCCTCGGGGGCGACGACGGTCTCGGTCGGGGTGGGCGTGGGCGATGAGGCGAACTGCGGCCACGCGTCGGAGGTGCAGCCGGTGAACAGCAGCGCCGAGACGGCGACGGCGGGCACGACGATGAAGCCGCGACGGCCGCCGCTGAGTGCGCGCCGGGTGGGCGCGGCGCTGATGACGCCCTTGTCCTCGCCTTCGACGCTCAGGTCGATCGGCTCGGTGGGCGGCACGGGCAGGCCCTTGCGACGGGGGCCGCGCGAGCGGCGCACGTGACGGAACCCGAGGATGTAGAGGAAGACGCCGACCGCCATGAGGATGCCGCCGCCGACGATGAGCGGCCCCGCCCACGGAGTGGCGTTCGTGATCGGCCACGTGACGGTGACCTTCGACGGCGCCGCCGCGGTGCCGTCGGTCGCGACCAGCACGCTCATGTCTTCGGGAAGCTGCAGCGGGGCGATGAGGATGTCGCTCTGCTCGAACTCGTCCAGCCACAGGTCGGAGCCGGCCGGACTGCGACCTTCGACGACCTCGTCGTCGGTGGCGGCGTCCGCCTCGTCGGCGTCCTCCTCGCCTTCCGCAGGCTCCTCCGGCACGATGACGGGCTCGACGTATTCGGTGTCGAGAACGCCCTCGTCGGCCGCCGTCACACGGTTGTACGAGGCATCCGACAGCCACGCCTCGACATCCATCGTGCGGCCGTAGGCGGCGAAGATCTCACCCTCGCCCTGGGCGCGCAGCGTCTGCGTGCCGGGCAGGCTGTTGAGCACGGCGCCGTCGATCAGCAGGTAGGGGGCGTCCTGCTCGGCCGAGATCTCGACGGTCTCGCTGCGAGGGCCTTGGAAGATCGTCCGCTGTGCGATGCCCGCACCGATCATCAATGCAGCCAGCACGAATGCGGCCACGGCCCACACGAAACGCAACGAAACACCCTTCCTGACCCGCCCGGTTGACTCGGCGGACCCACGACTCGACGTTTCAGACTAGCGAAGAACACCTGAAAGGCGCCCGGGAGGTGCCATTGCGGTGGTTGAGCGACCGCAATGCGTATCCTGACCTGGAACCCTACGCGTCGGGAGTCGCATGAAGATCCACAACCCCTTCCGGGTCGCCTTCGTCGCCACGCTCGGTGTGGGTCTGGGCATCCTCGTGATCACGAGCGTCCAGACGCTCTCGACGATCCTGCTGTACGTCGGAACGGCGCTGTTCCTGTCGCTCGGCCTCGACCCGATCATCTCGTGGCTCGAGCGCCGGAAACTGCCGCGTTGGGCGGCCGTGCTCATCACGATCCTCGCGCTGCTCGCGGCGTTCGCCGGCATCATCCTGATGATCGTGCCCATCATCGTCGGGCAGGTGACCCAGCTGGTCACCACGATCCAGGAGCTCTTCGAAGACGGCACGTGGGACCCGGTGAGCGAGCTGCGCGACTGGCTCCACGCGACGTTCCCGCTGCTCGACGTCGAGCAGCTGTTCACCTATATCCAGGAGTGGGTGGACTCGCTCGACCTCGGCGCGATCGGCGGATCGATCGGCGGCAGCCTCATCGTGATCGGCGGATCGATCCTCGCCGGCCTCGGCGGCGCGTTCATCGTGCTGATCCTGACCATCTACTTCACCGCGTCGACGCCGTCGCTCAAGAAGGCGATCTACCAGATGGTGCCCGCCTCGAAGCGCCCGCGGTTCATCGACCTCGCCGAGCAGATCACCGACTCGGTCGGCTTCTACGTCATCGGCCAGGTGAGCCTCGGCGTGATCAACGGCGTGCTGAGCGCGATCTTCCTGACGATCATCCAGGCGCCGTTCCCCGCGGTGCTCGCCGTCATCGCGTTCTTCTTCTCGCTCATCCCGCTCGTGGGAACCCTCACCGGGTCGACGATCATCGTGCTGACATGTCTGATCCCCGGGCTCGGTTCGCCCACGACAGCGCTCATCGCCGCGATCTACTACCTCGTGTACATGCAGATCGAGGCGTACGTCATCTCGCCGCGCATCATGGGGCGCGCGGTCTCGGTGCCCGGAGCCGTCATCGTGATCGCCGCGCTCGCCGGCGGATCGCTGCTGGGTCTGCTGGGGGCGCTCGTCGCGATCCCGGTGGCGGCCAGCGTGCTGATCATCTACCGCCAGGTGCTGATCCCTCGACAGAACGAGCGATGAGGTCCGGCGTCGTCAGTCGATGGCGCCGTGCCACTCGGTCGGCAGCGGCAGCGCGTCGGGGTTGACCGCGGCGACGATCTCGGTGAGGACGCGACGGGTCTGGTTCTCGCCCACCCACAGGTGCTTGCCGCCCTCGACCGGGATGAGCACGGCATCGGGGACGACCGAGAACCGCTCGCGGGCGGCATCCGGCTTGAGGTAGTCGTCGAATTCGGGAACCAGCACGACGAGCGAGCGGTCGTCGTCTGCCCACTCGGCCAGCTCCTCGTCGGTCGTGCGGTGCAACGGCGGCGACAGCAGCACCGCACCCTCGACGTCGTGATCGCGACCGTACTTGAGCGCGAGCTCGGTGCCGAACGACCATCCCACGAGCCAAGGCCGCGGCAGCCCCCGCTCTCGCACGAAGTCCATGGCGGCGGCGACGTCGAACGCCTCGGCGCGGCCGCCGTCGAAAGCGCCGTCGCTCGTCCCCCGCGGCGAGGTGGTGCCGCGCGTGTTGAACCGCAGCACGGCGAGATCGGCCAGTGCGGGCAGTCGCCCGGCGGCCTTCCGCAGGATGTGCGAGTCCATGAAGCCGCCCGCGGTGGGCAGCGGGTGCAGCGTCACCAGCGTCGCGACGGGTTCGCGCTCGAGCGGCAGCGCGAGCTCGCCGACGAGTGTGAGGTCGTCCAGCGTCGTCAGCTCGATGTCCTCCCGGCGGGCGGGAAGCTGCATCGGTCCACGGATCTCCATCAGCCGATCCTCCAGCAGTGGGTGTGCCAGTGCCGGCGCGCGGCGAGGTCGGCGCTGTCGCCGAGTACGCCGTCGGCGCGCCACGCGACGACGTGGGCGACGCCCTCGTCGATCGTGCCGCCGCAGCCGGGGCAGGTGTACGCCTTGACGGCCCGCTCGGCGCTCACCGGCTGCACGCTCCACTCGACGCCT